>JADGHY010000045.1 GCA_019683625.1 Thermoflavifilum sp.
GGTGGCAAACTACCAGGCATACGTAATTTTGCCTGATGCCGCAGTCGTATTTTCAGTTTAAGCAATTCAGGATTGGGCAACATCAGTGTGGCATGAAGATCACCACGGATGCCTGTGCGTTTGGGGCTTTTGTAGCAAATCTGTTACAGGAATATGCATTTCATCCGGCTATAGTTGTGGATGTGGGCACAGGCACGGGCCTGCTAGCGCTCATGCTGGCCCAGCAACTCCATCCTCCCTTTCGCATTCTGGCGCTGGAGATGGATGAAGCCGCTTGTGCTCAAGCGCAGGAAAATTTTGCCGCCAGCCCCTGGCAGCCTCATCTGCAGGCCATTCATGCCGATGTGCGAAGATGGACCTGCCAGCAACCTGCAGAGTTGATCATCAGCAACCCTCCTTTTTTTCATGGCCAGCTTGCTTCTGCAAACGACAAAAAAGCATTGGCTTTTCATGATCAGGCATTAAACCTGGAAGAGCTGTTGTGTTTTGCCAACGAACATCTTGCTGTAGCTGGCTGGCTTGCTGTGCTGTTGCCACAACAACGACGGCAGGAATTCTGTCATCTTGCTCTTCGCCGAGGTTTTCATCTGTTGGGCGAATGCCAGATGTATGCTCATGCACACAAGCAGAAACCCCATGTGGTTGCGGGAATATTCAGCCGACAACCAACCATCCCTCGCCGGATCAAATTGGTGTACCGGGATGAGCAGGGTAACGAAACGCCGCTATTCAGAAAATGGTTAAGTCCTTATTATTTGTATCTGTGAAAAACCCTGGAATATGGTTAAGGCTGTTTTGTTTTCCATTTTTTGACTTCATACAAGGCGTGAAACAGATATTCTTTTCCGGTATCCACTTGCTTGCAGCGGTAGCGGGTACGCAGTTTAGGGCCGCGCTCATATAATTTTCCATCTTCTGCCCGGAAAAGTTCACCTTGTTGCAGTTCTTCAATGAGCACGATGCCATCTTTTGGCGGATTATATTTTCGCAACACCCGTGCCAGCGCTTGTTCGCCGGCCTTTGTGGCTGCTGGACGTTGCAGGCTCAGGTGTAACGCATGCACAATATCAGCCGGGAAAATCTTTAAAGCCATAAACTCTCTCAATAACTGTGCATAAATAGTTTGCCATTCGGGCCCATGTGTTTCCACCCGATTGCCATGATGGATGAACACAATGAGATGAGCCAGCTCATGCAAGAGCGTAATTAAAAATTCATACGGGTTTAAGTTTCCGTTGATAGAAATACGATGTCCACTGTAGTCATCCGGATGGCGATAGTCGCCCAGCACCGTTTGCCGTGGTAGCGTAATGGTCAGGTGCACTTTATATTGTTGCAGATAATCCATTACCCGGGGCAGAGCTCCTTCCGGAAGATAACGGGCTAAAGCGTGCAGGTGTGCTTCTATTTTTTTTGCCATAGAAAGCTTAGTGAACGGGTACCACGGGAATAGAAGCCTGTGATGCTTGCTGGATAATGAGCTGAAGGGTATTGGGGCTTCGTTGTTCGATCCATATCAGATAATCCCGGATCATTTCCTGATGCCATCCGTTTTGCGGATGCCGAACTGTGAGAAGTTCCATGCCTTCGTGATATTGAATATCAAAGTCGTGTTGCAAATCATGAATCAAGTTATTTAATTTCTCGGGATGATGATCCATACAACAGGAAAAGCTGATGGCGCCATTTTGCATCAGATTGATTTTGATATGCAGCCGATGGAAGGCATCATATAATCTGCTGAGGCGATGTTCGGTGATGAATGAAAAGTCGCGTGTGGTAAATTCCACCCAAACCTGATTTTTTTTCCACACCATAATAGGGGGAAGCGGTTCGTCGGGAAGTTCATGGTGGATACAGGTACCCGGCAATTGTTTATCCAAAAAACATTTTACCCAGAGCGGAATATTTTTTTGTTGTAGAGGTTGAATGGTTCGGGGATGAATGACCTGTGCGCCATAATATGCCATTTCAATCACTTCCCGGTAGGAAATTTTCGGAAGGGTGCGTGTATCTGAAACCAGCTTTGGATCAGCATTCTGCAGGCCTGGCACATCTTTCCAGATGGTTACACTTTCGGCCTCCAGCACATGTGCCAGAATAGCTGCTGTATAATCACTTCCTTCCCGCCCCAGTGTAGTGGTACTGCCATCGGGTGCCGAGCCAATGAATCCTTGCGTGAGCACACAGCCGGTTTGTTGCAAACCGGGAAGCAAATGTTCCGTGATGGCTTGCCGGGTTTTTTCCCAATCCAGTTCTGCTTCCCGATGGCAGGCATCGGTATGGATAATCAGGCGGGCATCTATCCACGCATGCGATATCCCGATGTGTTCTAAGCAGGCGCTCACGATCAGCGAAGAAATGATTTCACCTACACTCACTACCTGATCATAACAAGCATCATATCCTTTTTCACAGGGATGCGATAAGAAGTTGCGGATCCTTCCGACATATGATTCCATTTGTTGCAGCAAATGATCGTGCTCATGCGGAAAAAGCTCGCGAATGATTTCGGTATGGCGGGCTACAATATCGTCGAGCATTTGCATGGCCAGCTCCTGTTGTTGACGGTAGGCATATTCCACCACTTTTTCCAGTGCATTAGTGGTCTTGCCCATAGCCGACACCACAATCACCAGCGGCCGATGAGGAGTAGATTGTAAGATGTCGAGCACTAACTGGATGCGTGAATAATTTTGAAGGCTGGCGCCGCCAAATTTAAAAATCTTCATGCCGGTATCGTTTGCAATAAATGTATGCGAAAATACGACGGAAAGAAAAGATGCATGTGTTTTCTGTTATATCTTTATCCAAAAACCCTTATGCGCGAACACCATCATTTTCTCACACTGGATGAGTTTACCATTCAGCAGTTGCGTTTATTTCCTCATGCCACGGGCGAATTATCGGGCCTGCTGCGCAGCATTGGCCTGGCTGCCAAAAGGGTGAATGCTGAAGTGCGACGGGCAGGACTGGTAGATATCCTGGGCAACGCCGGACGCACGAATGTGCAGGGTGAAGAAGTCCAGAAACTGGATGCTTATGCCAACAATGAATTTATCAAGGTATTAAAAGCAGGTATTCACTGTGCAGGCATCGTATCAGAAGAAATGGAAGAGATGGTAGTATTTGATGATCCGCAAAACAATCAATCCAAATATGTGGTGATGATGGATCCCCTCGATGGCTCGGGCAATATTGATGTGAACAACAGCATTGGAACCATATTCGGCGTGTATCGCCGCGTTACACCACAAGGATCACCCTGTGGCCTTGAAGATTTTTTGCAACCCGGCATACGTCAGGTGGCCGCCGGATATATCATCTATGGCTCTTCTACCATGTTGGTATATGCTACCCGCAGAGGGGTAAATGGTTTTACACTCGACGATACGGTGGGTGAATTTTACCATTGTTTTTCCAATTATCGCATTCCTGAAACGGGCGAATTTTACGCATTTGATCATCGTTATTATTTTCAGCTGGATCCTCCCATCAAGCGTTATGTTGATTTTTGCATGAGTGAAACGGAAGGGAAAAAACCTTACGCCTTAAGATATGCGGGTTGTATGCTGGCCGACATTCACCGGATTTTAATTAAAGGCGGCATTTTTCTTTATCCCGCACGAAAAGATAAGCCGGAAGGCAAATTGCGTTTGATGTATGAATGTAATCCCATGGCATTTATCATCGAGGTAGCCGGCGGCAAAGCCACCGATGGCAGCAGGCGTATTCTCGAAATTGTGCCGGACGATATCCATCAACGTACACCACTGTTCATTGGCTCTTCTAAAATGATTGACACGTTTGAACAATCCTTGAGAACTGCTTTTCCATAACCGGATCAGTAATACTGGTAATACGGATTGTGCTGAATTTCCTGGACAATGGCTTCAATGTCGCGATCTTCCTGGGTATCGTATGTGCTTTTGAGATTGCTCCCGAAGAAGAAGGCGATGGTTTGCCAGAAACGGGCTGAGAAGCCCCCTTTCAGTTCTTTGATGATATCATAACAACTGGTGCCTGTTTCCCGATAAATTAACTTGATGAGGATACGTCCTTGATAAACGGACAGGTTTTCGATTTGAGGGCCGAAGGTGGCCCGCAATTCCGCTTCTTTCTTGTGGATATATGCTTTTCTGGATTTTTTATCGGGCATAGCCGCCAGCTGCATTTCGGCCTCCCTCAGGATGCGGGCCGCGGCTCTGGCATAAGGATAGGTTACATATACCGCATTGCGCAGGCGGGTCCATTCTTCCAGCCTTTTGCGCAGGCGCTTGGGCATTTCACCCACCACCACTACCTCGGGCAAGCCAATATAGGGCAAAGTATCATGGCCAACGACAATACCGCCTACCAAAATCGTGTCATGAAGGCCCCGATGCGGGGATGCCATGGCTTTGCGCACGAGGCTATCCAGATTTTGCGCCCTGGTGGAAAAGCCTGCCAGCAGCAAGCACCCAAGCAACAACATGCGGCGCATGAGAGGAAAATGTTAGGTGAACAAATTTACACTTTCCTATCAGGCTAAAGACCATTTGGGTTAGGATTTAACCCTATTTTCAGCTGGTGCAGACTTTTGTGTCAGGGATTTTCTATGGGATAGCCCTTGTCAATCCAGTCTTTTTTCAGGTTGTCTTTTAAATTCAGCAAACGAGCATGGGTAAATCCCATTTGCTTCACCAGCCGAAATGCCGGTCGGACGTTCGGGCATTTGTCAAAGGGGCAACAGCCGCAATAGATCACCACCAGGCTATTTTTAGGGAGCTTGCCCAGCGTGGCTTTCAGCTGAGCCATGCCTTCGGCTTCATGAGCGGGTCCCAGTTCTTTTGCTCCAGGGATTAGCCCGGCTGGCCCCACATCGAGGATCACGGGATGCGGGCTTTGTGCCGGTGAGCGCAACCAGGCAGCCAGCGTATCGGGCGAAAGCAGCTCATCTGCTGTCCAGGGTTCTTGCCTGCCAGCCTGGCCACAACTGTTCAGCCACAAGCATCCCATCAAAATAAGCCCTATCAGGCTAAATGTCCACGTCTTTGGTTGCATATACCGGTTTTTGAGAGATTTGTCTTTTTTCCATCTGCTGGCGAATCCGATGTACCAGGCTCATCAGAAATCCTAAGATGGTGATGCCCACACCCAACCACACGATGTTGATGAAGGGAAATACGTAGGCTTTTAACACAATGAAATGATCCTTCGGCGGAATTTGTTTTACGGCCAGCATGATCTTTTTTGCCGCAGGATCTATGCCTTCAAAATGCAAATACAGCTGCAGCGAGGAAATGGTATCGTCCACGGCACCTTGTTCATTGCCCCGCAGGTAGTAAATGGGACTGGCCGTGTAGCTTTTGCCTCCGCTAAAAACCTGAATGTCTGCTGCCACGGCCACATCTTGTGGGGTTGGGCGATAGGCAGGCCTTGTGGGGTTGCGATACAATGATCGTAAAACCAGGTAACCGTTTTGCAAAAACACCGTATCTCCAACCGCTAAGGCATGGGTATGATACCGTACCGTGTCTGTTTGATCGGGCTCAATGTTGCTGGCATAATTCACATACGTGAAAATGTCTTTGTTCCAGAAATGCTGGGTATGCGGGTTAGCCGAATATCCCTGCATGCCTTTGGTGTTTTTTAGAATATCCGGATAAAGGGTAAACAAAGGTTTATCCGGATGTTGCCTGTCGGCAAATTGTACGGCATAATAAATTTTAGGATCACCCGGGGCAGTAGAATCACCCACATAGGTGACATCGTAATCGCCCATTTGCACCGGCACGCCAAAGGGCAGAAATATGTTCTCGCGAGGATTTTCATTTTTATTGCTAAAATCAAATACATCCATCATGCCCATGCGATCAATGGAAATCACTTGTTTTTTGGCCGAAGAAAGTACTACGCCGATGAGAAACAGGGCAAATCCGGCATGAGCCACAGAAGCTCCTGCCTTGCGAAGCCTTCCTTTCAGCATAAACAGGATATAACCTAAGTTGGCTATAACAGCGTAGATGCTCGTGAAAAACAGCAAATAAATAGCAATCAAAAATCCCAATCCGTATTTGCTGTATTGGATATCACTCAGCCAGCCAAAGATGAAGCAGGCAACCACTGCAATGGCAGTGGGCAAGGCAATTTTCTTGCGAAGGTATTGCCAGGAATTTTGTTTGTATTTGTAATACTGCACCACGGCCGTACCTAAGGCAATAAGAATAGCAATGAAGATTTGAATCCGGTTATAGTGAAATTCCCGATCAACAGGCTCGGCCATATTGGTATGGAAAATTTTATTCCACACCGGAATAGAGGTGGTAAACGTGATGAACACGGCTGAGATAAACAACAGCAGCGAACCGATGAACATCCAGAATTCGCGGGTATGCAAAGGCTCTTCTGTACGAGGTGCAGGAATTTCCCGATAACGATAAGCAAAAATGGCCAATGCCGGAATAAGAAAAACAAACAAGTATACCAGCAGCTGACCGCTCATGCCCAGATCGGTGAAAGCATGTACAGAGCTATCGCCCAGGATGCCACTGCGGGTGAGGAAGGTGCTATAAAGCACGAGAATGAAAGAGATGATAAAAAAGAAAAAGCTGGCGCGCAGCGAATGCCCCGTATGTTTATACACCAGCAGGGTATGGATGCCGGCTACCAGCGTAAGCCAGGGCACCAAAGAAGCATTTTCTACCGGATCCCATGCCCAATATCCGCCAAAGGTGAGCGATTCGTATGCCCAGGCTCCTCCCAGCATGATGCCTGTGCCCAAGATCATGGCCGAAAACACGCACCAGGGCAAAGCCGGCTTCACCCACTCGCTGTATTTTCGGGTTCCTAAGCCGGCGATGGCATAGGCAAAGGGTACAATCGTAGAGGCAAAGCCCAAAAACAATACCGGTGGATGAATTACCATCCAGTAATTCTGCAATAACGCATTCAATCCTGCCCCGTCACGAATCATCGACAAATAATCGGGCCCGGGCTCAAAAGGCATCACCCCGGCGTTGCGCAACAGGATAAAGGGATTGCTGCCCACCCGATAGCCAAAGAAATAAATCCCCAGCAACATGGAAGCAATGCAGCACTGGGCAAACGAGATGATGCCCATCACCGGCCCTTCCCAGGACTTACTCACTTTTATCAAAATCAATCCCAGCACACAATGCCATAACGCCCAAAGCAGAAAACTTCCTTCCTGCCCTTCCCAAAGGCTTGCCAGCAGAAATTTTGGTGAAAGATCACGGGAAGTATGCTCCCAGGCGTAATAGTATTCAAAATAATGATGCCAGATGATCCACAACAGGCAGCCAAAGATGGTGAAAAACCCGATCACTTGCACAAGGAAGGCCATGCGCCCCAGGCGGCGCCAGGAGTGCATATCGGACAAATGCCTTTGCTGTTGTACGCTGCTGACAGTATAAGCGATAGTGGCTACCCATGCTGCTACAAAAGCCACAATAACTGCCAGATGTCCAATCTGGCCTGGAAGAAGATGCTCGCCAATATAATGTGATGCCAAGGAAATCCGGTTTTAATGTATCATTTCACTTCAGCATGAACCTGCTGGGCCTGTGCTTTCATGTTGCTCACGGCCACCTGATCATTTTTGTATTTTGAGGGACATTTCATCAGAATCTGGGAACAGGCAAATACGCTGTCCTGCATGTGACCGGTGAGCACAATCTGTTCCGACCGCTCGAAATCCGTGGGCCTGCTGCCGATATAGACTACCTTACGTATATTGCCTGCCTTGTCTTTGACATAAAAACTGAAATAATTCGGGTCTTTTTGCGGATCATATACCTGTGGCAACGATTTATCCAGCACACCAATCACCCGATATTCCTTATCCGGATGGCGGGCGGCAGAAGCAAAAGTCTCATAGGTGCTGAAATCTCCCACCAGACTCACAATCACACCAATGGCCACCGCAATCAACACCAGCAAAATGATACTGGAACGTTTCATGGGGAAAAGTTTTGGAGACCAGCAAAATTAAGCCAAAAATCCACCGCAGCCATTTTTAGATGATTCCTTGCAGAATTTTAACGATTCTATGTTCCACAACCCGACAGGTAAAACAGCTGACGCCTTTTTCATGATTTAGGAAAATGAAAACCAGCCTCATTCACTTATCCGCCCTGTCAATAGTTTCCCAGCCGTCGCTGCAACTCGTCCACGGAGATGGCGATCACCGGGCTCATCTGCTGTTTGCCGCGATAGCTTACTACCCGCAGTGTGGTGGCTCCTTTGGGAAAGCGCAGGGGCTTACCCTGATAGGCGGGATAAAAATAGTCGGGATTGGTGCCGTCGAACGAATAATACACCTGCAGGTTGGCAACCTGTGTACGAAGCTTTACCTCCAGTTCGGCGGTGAGGCTATCCCGTACGGGTTGGATGATAGGTTGATACATGCTGGTGGCATATTTGATTTCCTGGGCATCAAACCGGGGAAACAGAGCTTCCACACGGGCAATGAAATCATCCCAATTTTTTTCAGCTGCAGGTGTCCATCCCACTTCGGCGATGGCCAGTGCACGAGGCCAGGTCATATACTCTGCGTGGCGCAGGTTGGGCACATGCTCGGCCCAGAGGTTCCCCTGAATGCCCAGGATGTAGCTGCTATCGACACCTGGGGGCACCGGCTCGTAAAAATAACAGCTATCCAGCCGCAACATGCCATAGGTTTTCGGTTCAACGAGGGGATCACCCTGGTATAGATCCAGATAACAATGTCCCCAGGGGCTCATCACCACATCATGGTGGAGCTTAGCCGCTGCAATACCACCCTGGATGCCGCGCCAGCTCATTACGGCAGCCTCCGGAGCCAGGCCGCCTTCCAGAATTTCATCCCAGCCAATCATTTTCTTGCCATGGGCCAGGATGATTTGTTCCACCCTTCTCTCAAAATAGCCCTGCAATTCTTCCAGGGTATGCAATCCGTTTTGTTGCATCACGGCCTGATCGCGGGGGTCCTGTGCCCAGAATCCTTTGTAAGCCTCATCCCCTCCCACGTGGATGTAGGGCCCAGGGAAAAGCCTGGCAATCTGGGCGAAGATTGTATCTAATATCAGGTAGGTAGAGTCTTTTCCCGTACAAAGCACATTGTCAAGAATCCGGTAGAAGGGACTGCCCGGATTGACGGCATAAGGCAAGCCTGTACACGACAGATTTGGATAAGCAGCAATCAATGCCAGGCTGTGGGCGGGCACATCAATTTCGGGTAAAATGGTGATATGCCGTTTGGCAGCAAAGGCCACCACTTCCCGGATATCGTCCTGGGTGTAATATCCCCTATCATCGGCAGGTTCCCCGGGCTGAGGCGGTGCAAATGTGCCGAAATCACCGGTGCGCGAAACGCGCCAGGCCCCCACCGAGGTGAGCCTGGGTAGGCCTTTGATCTCTATGCGCCAGCCATTGTCGTCGCTCAGATGCCAGTGAAATACATTGAATTTAAAACGGGCCATTTCATCAATATAGGCTTCTACTTCCTGCTTGGTGAAAAAATGCCGGCTCACATCCAGCATCAAACCCCGCCAGTGAAACCGCGGATAATCCACAATCTGGACGCAGGGAATCGTCCACGCAATTCCTTTCACCAGTTCATGGCTTTCTACCTGGGGAGGCAACAGTTGCAACAAGGTTTGCAAACCATAAAATATTCCAGTGCGGGTATTGGCAGCCAGGTCAATTTTTTCCGGTGTAACCGTCAAACGATATCCCTCGCTGCCCAGCAGGCTATCGGGCTTGGAAAAAATATGCAATGCAATCACATGGCGTGCGGGGAGATGCGTACTGATCGGAAGGCTGAAGCCTGTGGCCTGGCGTATATCCTGTTGAAAAATTTCCCAATCGCTCCGTAACGAATCATGCGAAAGCCAGCAGGCAGTTTGGGCATTCAGCATAAATTTGCCCGGTAATAGCTGCATAGATACCGGCTTGGGGATGATGGAGGGGGTATCTACGGGATGAGTTTTCGCAGACATCACCATGGAGAAACAACATAACCAACTCAGGAAAAAAATTCGTGTAGCTGTCACATGAAGCGCATATCGTTGCATATTTCATTTCTTTAGCGCGGGGAAAATACGCACAATTCCCTGCAGAAGCAAGCATGTTTGCATTTTTCTTGTGCCTGAAGGGAATTGCTTTTTGAACGGTGTGTTCATGTTGCCCTATACAAGCCGTTCCACAGACAAATCGGAATATGTCTTTTATCTTTAGGCAGATAAATTTGCTGGTTGCAGTTGCGCTGCAGCATAAAAAACACCCCGGCACGCGGTCCGGGGTGTACATCATAAACCAGGTTTTCAGCAGGATATTTATTTCGAAAGATGCACAGTGCCGATATCCGTGATATGCCTTGCCGTAACCTGAATATTGGTGAGCGTGGTATCGTGATAGCCATTCGAGGTGTTGATGAACAGGCTGTAAGTACCTTCGTCCACGCCCCAGATTTTAAAGAAGCCGTCTTTGCGCGGAAGGGCATATAAAGTATCGGAATCGTTGTACAGGGTGAGCACAGGATAGGCATCCATGGGCAATACAAATCCCTGCACCGTACCCATGTTCGACACCACAAATGCCCGGATAAAGGGTTTTAAATAAAAGCTGCCATTCCAAACTTTTACGACTGAGCGACCGGCATCAAAATCAATCCACAGCTTGTAAGAGCCCGGATGCACCTGAGCAATCTGATCGCCATATACCCGGATATACACATTATTAAAGCCATCTACCAAATCCAAGGGATATCTCACCCCATTTTTTACCAGATAATTATTCGGTCCGAGGGTGATACGTATGGCAATGATTTTACCCTTGGGAATGTAATCGCTCGACAAAAGGGTGTCGGCGCCATTGCTCAACTGCATGAGATCATATTGTCCGGCCTGGATGTTCAGGGTATCCCAAATAGCGTGTTCATCGGGATCTTCCCAGCCATGATCATGATCGTGGAACAATTCACCCCATTCTTCTCCTTCGGGGTGATGGTCGGTGCGGTTTTCATTGCTTTCTGAAGTATCGATTCTGACAGCCACCATTTGGATATCTACCACGATGCTATCAAAAAATCCGGCATCGTCGGTAAAGCGAATTTCCAGCTGATTTTTATCAGGTGGAATGCTGTCTGAGCTGCTGGATTTCTGGCAGGAACTGAGTCCTAATCCCAGAAGGCCTGCTACGGCCACAAGCAGGGCAAGAAAAGAAAACCTTTTGTTTTTCATAGTGGGAAAGTTTTGAAGGTGAAAGATGATATGTTAAAAACAAATTGCATGCCTTTTTATTTCTTTTAACCAGCCCTTAACTACTTGCATTTTCCATTGCTCTGGCTGCTAACGATCAGACTTGAAAAAACTGCTCTGGTTTAAATAGGATTCAAAAAATC
>JADGHY010000046.1 GCA_019683625.1 Thermoflavifilum sp.
CAGTTTTACATCACAATAAGGGGTATAAGCCACCCCAGCGAATATTCCATTTGCCATCATGGGGAAACCCCGGACAAGATTGTGTACAACCATCGTATCCAGCAGCCATAAGGGCCAGAGCTGTTAGCAAAGCACCATTACCTGCCAGATAAATTCTTAATCGTTGATCCTGATAATTATGTCCGTTTATCAAATATGTGTTTTTTTGTACAGGCATAAATAATGCCCGAATAGCGTCTTGGGGCCTACCTAATCGGGTAGCCGTCATTGCCATCATAGGGAAATCCCATCCCCATGAGGTTTTCCAGTTCCACTTTTCAAGTACTTCACTCAATGTATGATTCATGATTTGCAGATTCACTTTTTTTGTTTGCGGCAGCATGCCCAGAACGCCCAGTACAATTGGATGATCGCGTCGGAGGCTATCGTTTGTATATGCTGTTATCGCATGGCTTTCCGGGAGATAACATCCATCTTGCGTAGGGAGTGGAGCTAAATGTTCTATTACTCTTTCCCAAACCCGATCAGGAGGTAAATGCAATCTTTTTCTCCATTCCTGAGCAATGCGAAGTGCTACATACCAATAAGCGAGCTCAAACGCAGGATCATCTGTTTCTTCAGCATGAAATATTTCCTGAGCAGGAATCAGAGGATGGCAGAGATGATAAAGATGATCTGCCCTATTCTCATGGGCAAATGAAGCCATGAAATCGGCAGTTGCAAACACCAGATGTTGATAGGTATGCAGGATAGAAGTATCGTGCGTGATCCGATATAATATTTCTGCCAGATAAATGATATGCGGTTCTTGCCAGATTAGCAATTCTCCCACACTAGAAGGTGATCTTTTTCCAGAAGGATCGGTCATCTTTTGCCATCTCACGCCTTTAAATCCCTGGATAGCTGCAGTATGCCTGGCTTCTGCCATTGCCTTTGCAAACCATTGCAAACTATGTTCAACGATTTCCGGATGCCCCCATAATGCAAAATGCAGGATATGCCACCAATACATTTCAAGATGGAACTTTCCATACCAACTGTTATAGGTTAATCCTGTTTCCTGTGGAGGATAATCACCTGCACATTGTGTCCGGGTCAGATACAGTGAGGTAACCATTCTCCTTTCTAGTTCGAAAGCACGTGGGTCTGTGCAATGAGAGAAATCAATATATCCTCCTTCATTCCAATATGTTTCCCATCCTTTTTGGCTGCTATAGGCTGTTTCAGCAAAATCAGGGAAGGTTTCATCAGGTAATTCCGATGTAAACCATACGCTGCATCTTAATGTATCTGTATCTTCAGCCGGAGTAACAATCCATTCATGTGATTGTCCTAAGATAAAATGTACGGGCTGCTCAGTTTTCAGACATACATAGTAAACAGTAGTATCAATTTGCTCTTTTAGCATCAATATATAAGATGATTGATGCACAACCTGTGTTGTATAATCTGATGCATGACCAGTATCATATCCTGGTGAGAAAGCTTGTGGATTAGGGTAGGGAAGGTAAAGATATAAGGCAATCTGATGTCTTGACCATAAAGGAGTGATGATTTGTGTTGCAATAATATCTTTTTCCTGGTGGCAATAGGTAGTAACATCAACGGGATTGTCTAGTATTTCAAAATGACTATTGATTTTTCCTTCCCACATATTTAAAACTTCTTCCGGATGCTGGATATTGGAAATATTCAGCTGGTGATGATTGGCATTATAAAAATGTAAACCAAATAACCCAAGATGAATGCGCTGTGGATTTGCGCGAAGGTAGTTTGCCGCTCTTGCTGCTCTACCATTGGGGAATTGCATGGCATAAGGAATAAGCCTGTGTTGGCAGCTGGGCAACCATCGGGTTGCTTCCTCAATGCTATAGCCGCTGTCATTAGGAAAACTATGCCAGGCCCAGTCCGACATCGTTCCAAGTGGTACACCATGTAGGTATGCCTCGGGAAAACTTTGTAGTCCTGTGATATCGGCCGTGAACGCAAAATGACCATTTCCAACAGTAAGTGAGGCCAAGGAATCTACCCGATACAGATGAATATTATGCCGTTGTACCCAACTCTTTCGATCAAATCTGACCTGAGCATCTGCTTTTTTAAATCCAAAACCACAAGCTAAACAAAATAAAATGAGTTGAAACCATTTGAAGTGTATTGTTTTATTCGTTTGTTGCATTTCATTCCTCATCTTTTCATACATCATGTAAGCCGTTATTCCAAGTAAAACATTTCTTGCAGGGAGGTGCTGATGGGCGAATGATCAGGATAGGTTTCCATGATGTCAGCCATATAATCCCACCATTGGCGCATCAGCTCATGTTGGGGTAATGCGGCATATTTTTCTTCATCTTCTAATTCCAGCGTAGCAAATAAAGTATAAGTTTCCGGATCCAGATAAATGGCATAGTGATGAATGCCTGCATTTTTCAACAATTGTTTAAGTGCTGGCCAGATGGCATCGTGGCGTTGCCGATATATTTGCTCATAGCCAGGTTTCAATTGCATTTTAAATGCCAGTCGTTTCATGGTACAAGCCTTATTTAAGAAGGTTTTAAGGCATTGCCAATGCCCACCAACATGATAGAGATGAAGATGGCAGCGATGCCTGCTATGATGGTCGCCAAGGTTTTTCGGCTGACGCCTTTCCATTCTTTTAGCACCAACCCCCACATGTTAGCGGTTAAAATGATGAATGCCATGTGCAGGATCCATGAACTGGCACCATTGCCCAGCTTACTTTCGCCCATACCATAAAAGAAAAACTGCAGAAACCAGGTGGTGCCTGCCAGTGCAGAAAACAAATAATTGGTTTTCAGGGGTGTGGATGGATCCACATAATCGCCGAAAGAATGATTTTTAATATTCAGGATGATGCACCAGATAAAATTGGTAGTTAATCCGCCCCAAAGCAGCACAATATAAGTGACATTGTTTTGAAACAAAGGATTGGTACCTAATTCCACGGCACGTTGTGCCATAGGCGTACCTGCTTCTATCCCATAATTAAAGCACGCACTCAATACGCCAGAAATAATGGCTACGATTAAACCTTTGCCGATGCTGAATTCTTCTTTACTTTCAGATGAAAGCTCATCTACCGGAGCGTGGCCTTTAAAATCTTTTTCTTTCATCAATCCTGCTTTTCCACAGAGATAGATGCCCACCAGGCATACCACCACGCCAGCCAATACCCATTGTCCCCAGGTATTATGCAAGAGCATGGTGAAGGTAACTTTACCATCGTGCGGGACAAAATCGTAATATACCGAGGGCAGCAATGCGCCGAAAGTGGCCGTGAGCCCTAAAATCACGGAATTGCCAAGAGACATTCCCAGATAGCGGACGCCCAGCCCATAGGTAAGTCCGCCAATGCCCCAAAGCACACCCATCAGATAAGTCCAGAATTTGGTATCGGCCGAAGCTGCGCGGATGATGGCACCAAAATGAGGCACAGTGAGCCATGCAGCCAATGTGGGGATGATGACCCAGGAAAAAAAGCCACCTACCAGCCAATAGTTTTCCCAAGCCCATTTGCGCACTTTTTTAAATGGCATGTAAAAACTGCCTGAAGCAAAACCGCCGATAAAATGCAGAATAACACCTAAGATAACTTGCATATACGAATCCTTATCAGTTTGCCCAAATAGTTAACTGCGAAAAATACAAAACAATTCATCCGCTTTCAGGATGAAAAACAAAGCTCCGGCCAGGAATGAGCCGGAGCTGCCTGTTGGATGAACTCATTTACCCATAAACCAGATATCATATCCTGCTGATATAAGGTAAAGTAAAGGTATGGTGTTCCGGATAGACAACTATCCTGTGGTGTCCTGCTCGTCGGGCAGCTAAGGCGAAACATTTTTTGATTATGGGTTTGAAGATTCAAGCAGGCAGCATTCTTTTGATTCCGGTGTGGATTGAATAGAGGAATTGCTACCTTTGCGGGTGAACGAAAGATATTTCGCATGAGCCAGCCAACAGAAAATCAAAACCAGCTTAACATTGAATTGAGTGAGGAAATGGCCGAAGGCATTTATGCCAACCTGGCCGTGATCACCCATTCTAACGCTGAATTTGTCCTTGATTTTATCACGGTGATGCCCGGCATGCCCAAGGCGCGGGTGAAATCGCGTATCATTGTCACGCCTCAACATGCCAAGCGCCTGCTGAAAGCCTTGGCCGACAATATCAAAAAATACGAATCTGTGCATGGCACCATCCAGGATCAGGATCCTGTGACCATTCCCATGAATTTTGGTGGACCGGCAGCTCAGGCCTGATGATGAACATGAAGGCAACGGTTTAGGCGCTTATTTTGCAATTGTTCCATGGAGAGTTTCTTTTCGGTTGATTCGCTGCGTGCTTTTACAGAAGGGATTTTCAGGCAGATGGGCTATATGGCCGCCGAGGCAGCATCTGCCGCTGATGTACTATTGAAAGCCGATTTACGAGGCATAGATTCACATGGGTTGGCACGTTTGCCGGGTTATGTGCGGCTTTGGGAAGCGGGCCGCATTCGGGTTGATGCGCGTCCGCAGGTGGTTCATGAAACGCCTTCCACGGCATTGGTAGATGGTGATCAGGGATTGGGACTGCTGGTGGCTCCTTTTGCCATGCGCATAGCCATAGCCAAGGCACGAGAGGTAGGCAGCGGTTGGGTGGCGGTACGAAGGTCCAACCATTTTGGAATTGCCGGTTATCATGCCATGTTAGCCCTGGAAGAAGGGATGATAGGCATTGCCCTCACCAATGCCAGTCCGCTCGTGGCTCCGGCGCTTGCGTTGGAACGTATGCTGGGTACCAATCCTATTGCTGTGGCCATCCCCGCAGGTGAGGAGCCTCCCGTAATCATAGACATGGCTACGGCAGCAGCTGCCAATGGGAAGTTGGAAATCCTGCAACGCAAGGGAGGTGAGGCTCCGCTGGGCTGGATACAAGATGCTCAGGGGCATCCCACCCGGGATCCTTTTGCATTGCAACAAGGTGGGGCTTTGCTGCCTCTGGGCAGCCGGCTGGAAACAGGCAGCCACAAAGGATATTGCCTGGCTGCATTGGTGGATATCCTATCGGGTGTGTTGCCGGGAGCAGGCTTTGGTCCATGGGTTCCGCCATTTGTGCATTTTTTACCCTTGCCGCAGGATGCACCGGCCGGGGCCGAAGGCATTGGTCATTTCTTCGGGGCTTTGCGTATAGATGCTTTTCGCCCTGCAGCAGCCTTTCAGATGCACATGGATAGCTGGATTCGCCGCTTTCGCGCGGCGAGGCCTATTGAAGATGCAGAGCCTGTAAAGATTCCGGGCGACCCTGAACGCGCGATGGAAGCCCAACGCCTGCAACAGGGCATTCCGCTTCATGAAGCGGTAGTGAAAGCCCTGCAAGCTCTCTCGGCACGATTCTCCGTGCCCTTCCCATCACCTGTGAAGTGAAATTTTCCGGAAACAGAAATGTTTTATGAGATAAGCAAATTGATGCACATAAATTAAAGACAGCCTATGAAGATCATGAAATTTGGCGGCACTTCCGTGGGCAAGCCCGAGCGCATGCATGCCGTTGCCCGGCTGATTTTAGCCGAACCTGAAGATAAAATTGTGGTACTTTCCGCACTTTCCGGTACCACCAACACGCTGGTGCAAATCAGCAAAGCATTGGCAGATGGGCATCGTGATCAGGCCCGAAAAATTATCCAGGAACTGCGGGCACATTATGATGCCTTCTGCGAAGGCCTGTTGCAAACAGCTGAAGCTCGGGTAAAAGCCCGGGACATCGTCAACCATCATTTTGAATTCCTGGAAATCATCCTGAAAATATCGTTCAGCGAAGCCCTCGAACGCGATATCCTTGCGCAGGGTGAGCTGCTCTCCACACAATTGTTCTGCACCTATCTGGAAGAAATTCAGGTACCTGTGGTATTGTTGCCCGCTCTGGAGTTTATGTACATCGATGAATATCATGAACCGGTGTTGGCCAAAATCAAATCAAAACTCACGGCATTGTTGCAGCAATATCCGCATCAACATTTGTTCGTCACGCAGGGTTATATCTGCAGGAATGCGCGCGGAGAAGTGGATAATCTCAAAAGAGGCGGAAGCGATTATACGGCATCTCTGATCGGTGCAGCCGTAAATGCTAGTGAAATCCAGATCTGGACGGATATTGATGGCATGCATAACAATGATCCACGTGTCGTGAAAAATACTTTTCCGATTGAGCAGCTTTCGTTTGATGAAGCAGCAGAGCTGGCCTACTTTGGGGCTAAAATTCTGCATCCGGCTTCCATTTGGCCTGCGCAGTATTTCAATATTCCCGTGCGCCTGCTCAATACCATGCAGCCCGAGGCAAAAGGTACACTTATTACCGATCAGGCCATTGGAGAAGGCGTAAAGGCTGTGGCTGCAAAAGATGGTATCACCGCTATAAAAATCAAATCCAGCCGTATGTTGCTGGCGTATGGATTTCTGAGAAAAGTATTTGAAGTATTTGAAAAATACCGTACGCCAATTGATATGATCACCACTTCTGAAGTGGCTGTGTCGTTGACCATTGATCAGATTGTGCATTTGGAAAATATCCAACGGGAATTAGAAGCCTTTGGCAGTGTGGAAGTAGAGCACGATCAAACCATCATTGCCATTGTGGGGAATGAAATCGTTTCTCAGAAAGCGATACTGAAAAATATGTTTACAGCACTGGAACCGGTGCCGCTGCGCATGATATCGTATGGTGGAAGCCGCCACAACGTGTCATTGCTTATCCATAGCTCCTATAAAGAACAAGCCTTACGGGCATTAAACAAAGGCTTGTTTGGTTTGGAATAGCCTAAACACGCATTTCTGAGAAACAGGTGCGGTTTAGCCATCAAGTAATCTCCGATGTGTTGGCATGCGGATGTGTCGGGCTTTTCTATTATCTTGCATCCGGATGAAAAATATTTTTCTCATGAAAACAACAGTATCGGTTATTCTCAATATCGTTTTATTGTTTGCTGTATTGGTTTTGTTTTACCTGCATTTTCATCGTGAAACTTCACATCCTGAATTGTCGCATCAGGTCGACAGCACATCCGCAGCGCAACTGGCTTATGTGAACATAGATACGTTGCAGGCACATTATACCTATTTCAAAGAAAAAAGAGCCCAGCTGGAAGCCCAGCAGGCGCGAATGGAAAAGGAACTTCAGCAGGATGCCCAACGTTTGCAGCAAGAATATTCTCAATTTCAGCAGAAAGCGCCGACCATGACACAGGCCGAAGGGGAAGCCGCCCAACAAAAACTGCTGCAGCATCAACAGCAATTACAGGCCAAGCAGGAGGCCATGCGGCAACAACTTTTGGCTCAGCAACAAGCTTTCCAGGACAGCCTACAGCAGGAATTGCACACCTTTCTCCAGCGATATAATGCAGATAAACACTATCAGTTTATCTTTTCTTATGCCAGCGGTGCTTCTGATATTTTATATGCCAGTCCGGCTCAGGACATTACCCGTGATGTGATTGATGGGCTTAATGCCTTGCATGCTGGCAAATAATCTGTATCTTTTCGCTTTCGTATGGCGGCAGAAGCACATTCCTCTTCAGGAGCACAGTTTCAGCGATCCCTTCGGCTGATAGATGGCATCATGCTGGTATCGGGCGTGATGATTGGCTCGGGCATTTTCATTGTAAGTGCCGAAATTGCCCGTACAGTTGGCGGTACAGGCTATTTGATGCTGGTATGGATATTATCGGGCGTGATGACCGTAATCGGCGCCGTGAGCTACGGGGAATTATCGGGGATGTTTCCGCATGCAGGCGGTCAATATGTGTATTTGCGGGAGGCTCTCCATCCCTTATTGGGATTTTTGTACGGATGGGCTTTTTTCCTGGTGATTGAAACAGGCACCATTGCTGCGGTGGCTGTGGCTTTTGCAAAATACACGGCGTACTTGCTGCCGCAGGTGGGCGAAGAGCATGTGTTGTTGCACTTAGGGGATTTCATGATCAATCGTGCGCAGCTGCTTGGCATTGCCATGATTTTGTTTTTAACCTATGTGAATACCCGGGGCATCCGCACCGGCAAATGGATTCAATTCATTTTTACCCTGGCCAAGATTCTGGCTTTGTTGTTATTGGTGGTATTGGGCTTGTGGGTAGGCTTTGAGCCTCGGGTGTGGCAGCTGAATTGGCAGCATGCCTGGCAGGCTTTCCAATGGGTATCACAAAACGAGCAGATGGCGCAACAGTCCGTCTCTGGCGTAATGCTTGTGGGGCTATTAGGCGTGGCCATGGTGGGTGCCCTTTTTTCCAGTGATGCCTGGAACAGCGTTACCTTCATTGCAGCAGAAATCAAAAGACCCGAAAAAAATATTGGAAGGAGCATGTTTCTGGGCACTTTGCTGGTGACCCTGGTGTATATTTTATGCAATATGATGTATGTGGGCGTGCTGCCCATGCAACAGATTGCTTCGGCGCCGGCCGATCGGGTGGCATCAGCAGCGGCGGGTCAGTTTCTAGGCCATATCGGAGCGGGCATCATTGCAGCCATGATTATGATTTCTACCTTTGGTTGCAACAACGGATTGGTATTGAGTGGGGCAAGGGTATATTATACCATGGCCAGAGACGGATTGTTTTTTGCTCCAGCCGGGAAATTAAATGCCAAAGGCGTGCCCGCCGTAGCCTTGTGGCTGCAAGGGATTTGGGCCAGCCTGTTGTGCATATCGGGGAAATACAGCGACCTGCTGAATTATGTGATTTTTGTGGTCTTGATCTTTTATGTGCTCACCATCCTGGGCATCATTCGGCTTCGATTCACCAGACCCGATCAATATCGTCCCTACCGGGCATTTGGTTATCCCTATCTGCCGGTATTGTATATCCTTATGGCATTGTGTATTTGCGTTTCTTTGCTCTGGCTTAGGCCCGACTATACCTGGCCCGGGCTGATTATCGTATTGGTGGGCATTCCGGTATATTATGGATTCATCCGTCGGCAAAAAACATCGTCTGAGCCAACTAAAACTGCATTTTAAGCATGTCATTTGCAAAATTGTTTCAGCAATTTCGGAAGTGTAAGGTGCTGGTGATTGGAGATGTGATGCTGGATGTCTATTGGTGGGGTGGGGTGGAGCGGATTTCGCCCGAAGCCCCGGTGCCCATTGTCTCCCTGCAGCGCAAGGAAGTTCGTCCGGGTGGGGCGGCCAATGTGGCCATCAATGCAGCAGCCCTGGGAGCAGAGGTCTATATGATTGGTATGGTGGGTGCAGATGCGGAAGGGGCGCAATTGCTGGAATGCCTGCGTCAGCAAGGTTTGCAGATTCAGGGCATGATGCAATCCACTGAAAGATGCACCACCACCAAAACACGGATCATCAGCAGAAGCCAGCAGATGCTGCGGCTCGATCATGAGCATGTCCACGATCTTTCCGCATCGGAAAAACAGCATCTGCTCAATAAAACCCATGAGCTGCTGCAACATGTCCATCCTGATGTGGTGATTTTTGAAGACTATGATAAGGGATTGCTTTCGCCCGACATTATCCGGGAGATTGTGCAATTATGCCAGCAACTGCAGATTCCCACTTGTGTTGACCCTAAGAAAAAAAATTTCTGGGCATACGAACAGGTGACTTTATTCAAGCCCAATCTCAAAGAAGTAAAAGAAGGTCTGCATCTCGAAGAAATAACGGTAGATGCGTTTCACCTGCAGCAAATTCATGCCATGCTCCATGATAGGTTGCATCATGCCTATTCTTTGATTACCCTTTCAGAAAAAGGAGTGTTTTGCAGCAATGGCCAGCAATATTGGCTGATTCCCTCTCATTTACGCCATATTGCCGATGTGAGTGGCGCCGGCGATACGGTCATTGCCACAGCTGCCTTGGTGTGGGCCGCAACCCGTGATCCCAGATTAATGGCCGAAATAGCAAATATTGCGGGTGGACTGGTATGTGAACAGGTGGGCGTGGTGGCCGTTGATCCCCGTCGCCTGCAAACGGAATGTGAACTGCTGCTTGGCGATATTTCATTTTTGGCAGATTAACCACACGCAAACTGTGAAAAAATCCCTTATTTTTGCGGCAGCTCGTTGACATCATCCTTTGCCCGATAGTATAACGGTAGTACAGCAGATTTTGGTTCTGCTTGTCCAGGTTCGAATCCTGGTCGGGCAACATCCCCCCTTATTTATTTGCTTTTTCCTGCCGTTTGATTTTATAGCTGTTGGCAACTGCCTGGGAGCCATTTCACAGTCCGGGTAGGACAAAAATGTGATTGAATTGTTATTTTTACCGCATGAGAAATTATGAAGACAGCTATCGGCATAAGGGATTGAGGAAGAAGTTGGTCGATAGCTTGCGTCGGAAAGGCATCAGTGATGAGGCAGTATTGGAAGCTATGCAGGCAGTGCCTCGCCATTTTTTTATGGATACGGCGCTGGAATCATTTGCCTATGAAGACCGTGCTTTTCCTATTGGAGAAGGACAAACCATTTCTCAGCCTTATACCGTGGCCTATCAAACCCAACTGCTGGGGGTAAAGCCGCACGATAAAATTCTGGAAATAGGCACCGGCAGCGGCTATCAGGCCTGTATTCTTGCCGAGATGGGTGCACATGTCTATACAATTGAGCGCCAGCGCAAACTCTTCGAACGATTAAAAAGCTTTCCTTTTCTTGCCCGTTACCCTACCATTCATTTTTTTTACGGCGATGGATACGAAGGATTGCCCACCTTTGCCCCCTTCGATAAAATCATCGTCACCGCCGCAGCACCTTATATCCCGGAAAAATTAATCGATCAGCTGAAAATCGGTGGCATCATGGTCATTCCCATAGGCGGAAGAGAAGGGCAAAGAATGTATCGCATCACCAAAGTAGATGATCAAAAATTTGAACAAGAAGTGTTCGATAATTTTTCTTTTGTGCCAATGGTGGGCGGTAAAAAATAATTATCCCGCCTCAATCACCCAAATAAACATGATTCCTGTGACCACACCTATGCAAATGGTGTATAAAAAAAGAATCGAGAGCGACTTGAATATGGTTTTCATCCAGCCGTTCTGATACACCCTTCGCAAGGCAAGAATCAGATAAAGCCATACCAGCAAGGCCATTATGGAAAAGTAGTCTTCATGCAATAGATATTGCAGTATCAATTCAATGGCAGAAAGGATAAAAT
>JADGHY010000047.1 GCA_019683625.1 Thermoflavifilum sp.
AGGTAAATCCTGTGTATTTCTTTTATAATGATATCACCCCCCAGCAATATGAACGCATTTTAAAAATGGCTGCTGCAAACAATCAGTCTTTGGATTAACTTGCCATATCGTTTTACACGCTTATGCCTGAAAAACAGCACAAGACAGATCAGCAAAAAGCGGCTTCCACAAGAGGCAGAAAGCCTGTTGCAGATATCGGCGCACCTCCATTGATTGTAGAAGACCCTTCTGCCATTCCCCTGACCAAACAATATTATGCTATCAGCGAAGTAGCGGAAATGTTTCAAACCACACCCTCTCAGATTCGTTTCTGGGAGAAAGAATTTGATGTGCTTCAACCGAAAAAAAACCGAAAAGGTGATCGCCTGTTTAGGCCGGAAGATATTGAATATTTGCGGCTGATTTATTACCTGATTCGCGAAAGAAAATACACCGTGGAAGGAGCCAAGCAGAAGCTGAAAGAAGATTTGAAAGTCACACGCTCGCGTTTTGAACTGATTCATTCGCTGCAGCGCATCAAGGAATTTTTGATTCAACTCAAAGAACAAATATGAAAGCATTATTTTTTCTGATTTTGTCGATGATGCTTAGCATAGAAATGCTTGCGCAGACAACTTCTCCGAAAATACTTACCGGCCCCATACAGGAGGCAATGTTGGCCAATGATCCGGCATTTCCCTGGTTTTATTTGGGCGTAAATGCTTATCAGCCCGATGCTTCAGCAATAGCTGTTATTCGCGAACAAAAAGATTTGTTTCAGGTAGTAGCATTCATTGGTACCTGGGATAGTGTGACGATGCGGGTGTTGCCGGCATTTTTTAAGACGATGATCTTGGCAGGATATCCGCTCAACCAGCTGACGATCTATGGATTGGACGAACAACTCCATGGTGAAACACGCTGGAAACGGAAATACAACGTGCAATCCGTGCCCACCTTTGTGATCCTGAAAGGCAAACAAACATTAGGGATGTTAACTCCGCCTTTCACCCAACCGGTGGAGATTTCACTCGCCCATCTGCTTCAACCCCCTGCAGAGTGAAGCTGCACCTGCGATTTTCAGCTTATTCAGGCAATGCGTTGCGATTGGGAAGCGGGTGTAAGCCGTTGATCCTGAATGGCGGAAATATGCACCACGCCAGGCTTTTTGCCGGGTGTAAAACTGCCCAGCCACGAGTCGCACTGCAAGGCGCGGGCACCATTCCAGGTGGCCCAGCGCAGTAGATTTTCCAAAGCAAGAAAGGGAAAATGTTGTTGCAAACATTTTAATTCTTCCAACACCGAAAGGCTATCGTTGGAAGCCAGGCTGTCTGTGCCAATGACAATGCGGTCGGCAGCATAGGCCAGGAGAGGCTCTACAGGCGGAAGTTGTTGTTCGATATAGAGATTGGCTTTTGGGCACAGGCACCAATACAGTTGGCCAGGGAAGGATTGGGTTGCCCATTGGATATCAGTGGCCGGAGTGAAGGTATTGTGCACCAGAATCACCTGTTGGTTTGCCCGGGAAAAAAAGGGCAATACATGTTGCAGGCTGGTGGTACCGCAGGCTGCGGCAGCATGGGGTGCAATCTGCAAGGCATCATACAGCCGTTGCAGCTCGCCCTGTCCGGAGAGAAACCATTCGTTTTCTGCTGCTGATTCCTGGTTATGGAAAGAAATTAGTGTCTGGCTTTGATGCGCAAGACGCTGAAACAAAGTATCCGAAACGGAATAAGGGGCATGGGGCGTGAGGCTGGCAGGGAAAGCCGTTTGCCTGGTCCATTGGGATAGCAGCTGTTGAGCCTGTTCCCATCGGGCATCGGCTATGGCATCGGGTACACCCATGCACTCCACAAAGTGATGGTAGTACAAGGATGTGGATTGTTTCACAGGCAAGCTATCGGTGGTATTCACGATATCGCCCACGGCCACAATACCGGCCTGGTACATGAGCTCATCGGCACGGGCAATGGCCTGAAATTTTGTTTTGGCTGAAAAGGCTGCGCTGTGGCGGATATCCATGAGGGTTAGGATAAAATCCACTAATCCTGTGCCACGGGGTATTTGATCCTTCAGATAAGCTAATTCGCTATGGCAGTGTACATTAATGAAACCCGGGCAAAGCAAGCCGCTGAAATATTCGGCTGCCCGGCGTTGTTGGGCATCGGCATGGGGAATAAAGGATTCCACATATCCCTGCTCATCTAATACGATGACAGCGCGGGACCAGAGTTGCTTTCCGTCAAATACTTCGTCGGCCGTGAGCAGCCTGCGATGCATAAATTGCTTTTCTGGGACGAAGATAAACAGCCCGTACCGGAACATGAGCAACTGCTGGAAACAATATTAACTTTGCGCACATTCATACTCAACAGATGCAGGATCAGTTAGAAGCCATCAAAGCTCGTTATGAACAAATAAGGGTTGCCCTCACGAATCCCGAGGTAGTGGCCGACCAGCAAAAATTCAGTCAACTCAGCAAGGAATATCGCCAGCTGGAAAAGATTGTGGGGGTATACGACCAGTATTGCCGGTTGTTGGACGATATTGCTTTTCGCAGGGAGGTGTTGGAATCCGGAGATGAAGAAATGCGTGCACTTGCCCGCAAAGAGCTGGAGGATTTGGATAACAAGCGTGAGGAGCTGGAGATGCAAATTCGGCAACTGCTGGTTCCCAAAGACCCGCAAGATGAAAAAAATGCTATCCTGGAAATTCGCGCAGGCACGGGAGGAGACGAAGCCAGCTTATTTGCTGGCGATTTATTGCGGATGTATCTTCGGTATGCGGAAAAGAAAGGCTGGAAAACGCAGATCTTGAGCGAAAATCCGGGCACAGTGGGTGGATACAAAGAAGTGATCGTGCGGGTGGAAGGGGAAGATGTATATGGTACCCTTAAGTTTGAGTCGGGTGTACATCGGGTACAACGGGTACCTGCAACGGAATCGCAAGGCAGGATACATACATCGGCAGCCACTGTGGCAGTCTTGCCAGAAGCCGAGGAGGTGGATGTGGTCATTCACGAGAACGATATTAAAATGGAGACGGCTCGCAGTGGTGGCGCGGGTGGGCAGAATGTAAACAAGGTAGAAACCAAGGTGAGGTTAACGCATATTCCT
Source organism: Thermoflavifilum sp. (assembly GCA_019683625.1). Classification (GTDB taxonomy): domain Bacteria; phylum Bacteroidota; class Bacteroidia; order Chitinophagales; family Chitinophagaceae; genus Thermoflavifilum. The sequence goes on from JADGHY010000047.1 coordinate 3,096, forward strand.
ACCGGCATTGTGGTGGAATGCCAAACGGAGCGCACTCAATTTGCTAACCGGGAAAAAGCGATGATGATGTTGCGCACCAAGCTTTATGAAGAGGCCGTACGCAAGCAGGAAGAAGCCATTTCCCGCCAGCGCAAAAGCCTGGTATCTACCGGCGATCGATCTGCTAAAATTCGTACGTACAATTATCCGCAGGGCCGGATAACCGATCATCGGATAAACAAGACCATTTACACACTGGATGCTTTTATGGACGGTGAGATTCAGGATATGATCGATGCGCTCCAGTTTGCCGAAAATGCGGAGAAGCTGAAAGCAGGCACCAGCGCCTAAAGAAAGATTGGCAAGAATTTTGGGAATACAATTGCAAACATCGGGATTATGAAACATGATTCACACAACCACATGCATCAGATTGTTCACCAGGGTATCTTGGGTTTGCTCGTCCTGGCTGTGATTGCGGGTGGATGCAGCGTCACGAAAAAGATGAATAATACAGAAAAGGGTGCTGCTATTGGTGTAGGCGCCGGAGCAGCCAGTGGCGCAATTATCGGCAAAGCAGCTGGGAATACGGCTTTGGGCGCTGTGATTGGGGCGGCTGTAGGCGGAACGGCCGGCGCATTGATTGGGAAAAAAATGGATCAACAGAAAAAAGAAATTGAACAATCTGTTCCTAATGCCCAGGTGGAACGCGTAGGAGAAGGCTTGATTGTAACCTTTAATGCGAATGTGTTATTTGGCTTCGATCGGTATGATCTTACACCCGATGCCAAAAACACGATTCAGGATTTGTATCAGATCCTGGTGAAATATCCGGATGAGAACGTCTTAATCATTGGTCATACCGATAGCATTGGCTCGGCGAGTTATAACCTAAAGCTTTCCCAGAGAAGAGCCAATGCCGTGGCCGATTACCTGATTCAGCTGGGCATCGATCCCTCGCGAATCACCACCAAGGGCATGGGCGAAACAGATCCCAAATATCCCAACGATACGCCAGAGCATCGGGCAGCGAACCGCAGGGTGGAATTTGTCCTCACGGCCAATGAAAAAATGAAACAACAGGCCGAACAAGGTACTTTGCAATAAATGATTTATCTTTCGTGTCAACAACATAGGATAGTTTGGTGGTTTTTATAGGCAACAGTCCATCATCCCCGGAGTCTAAGTCCGGGGATTTCTTTTATCCGCCAAGGCCGGCAAAAATACCAATCATCAGAATGCCCAGCACAATTAAGGTGAGTACGATGTAGAGGACATCTTTTTCCAGCACAAAACCGATGATAGAAAAGAATACACGGGCAATGGGGGTGGCAATAAGCAATACGATGCCAAATTGCATGAAGGCCTTGATATTGCCATGTTGCATGGCATGCCAGATGCCCAACAGGCTGGTGAGATCACTATGTTCACCCTTAAAAGTATGAAAATGCGGTGCGTCGCCACCATGAAACAGAAGATAAAGCACGCCGCTGATAGCCACGATAGTGGCAGAGAGCGTAACCCCCCATCGCAACAAATAACTTAGAAATACCTCAATGCGTTGGTCATCGATTCGGTTGTTCATCCGCATTAGATTTTGTGTAAAGCACCATTATAAATCATTTCCAGGCCAAGGATCGTGATCACCACAACGAATAAAATACGTAACCAGCTGGTAGCACTTTTCATGAGAATACGTGCGCCGATCATGGATCCCAATAATACGCCCAGCACCACTGGCATGGAAAGTACCGGATCAATGTACCCTCTGGAAAGATACACACTGGCGCTGGCAGCAGCTGTTACGCCAATCATGAAATTGCTGGTGGTGGTCGATACTTTAAACGGAATATGCATGATATTATCCATAGCCACCACCTTCAGGGAGCCCGATCCCAGGCCCAGTAATCCTGAGATGATGCCTGCAAACATCATCATGCTATAGCCACCGGCCACATGATGCACGGCGTAGGGAATTTTTTTACCCTTTTCATCCGGAAAATCTCCGTTCAGTTTCAGGATGCGGGCCAGCTTACTAGATTGATGCACATCCAAATGATCTTGTTTTTTCTTCAAAGAAATCAATGCAGAATACAGGATTACGATACCAGCCAGGATAGCAATAAAATGGGTAGGCAGATAGCTGGCCAGGATAGCCCCTACAATAGCGCCCGAGGTGGTGGCCACTTCCAGAAACATGGCAATCCGGATATTCGAAAATCCTTCTCTGACATAAGCTGCAGCAGCACCCGATGAAGTAGCAATGACTGCTACCAGCGATGTACCTATGGCATATCGGATATCGATGTGGAAGCCAATAGTAAGCAAGGGGATGATGACCACCCCACCTCCCAGTCCGGTTAAAGAACCCAGCAAACCCGCCAGCAGCGCACCTGCCAGCACAATTAAGGTAAAGGTAAGCAAACTCATGTCCGTTCCTTTCAAGAATGTGCAAAGGTACATCAGGGTTATTTCCCCATTGGTAACTTGTGTCACGAACAGCAGAGAAAGTTCAGTGCCGGAAAATGTTTATCCAGTCGAGCAGGTAATGCTGACTAAGATAGCCTCCGATTAAGGCACCGATGGCATCGGCCACCATGTCGCCTACTTCAAAATCGCGATGAATAAAAGGAATATCTTTTTGCAAGAATTCGATAGCAATGCCCAATAATATGCCAGCGATAATGAAATACACCACTCGTTTGTGATACATTTGTCCACGATGCAGGTATAATGCCGCACTCCACAATATGACAAACAGCAAAAAGAAAAAAGCATGCACAAGTTTATCGAATTGTGGAATATGGTTTAATACCTCACTCTCGGGCAAAATCTTGGCGGGCATCAGCGTGAGTACCAGAATGATGCATGTCCATGCCCAAGCTGGCAAATAATATTTCCAGTTGTTTTTCAAGGCAAACGCCATCGGTTGGTCGTAAAAGACATTCAATTCCCTACCAGTTGTTGATACTGTTCTGCTCCAAGCAGCTTTTCAAGCTGAGCCGGTTCACTTAATTTAATTTTAATCATCCATCCTTCACCGTAGGGATCTTGATTCACCAGTTCCGGTGATTCATTCAGGCGTGGGTTTATTTCAATGATGGTGCCTTTTACCGGCATATAGAGTTCTGATACGGTTTTCACGGCTTCAACCGTACCAAAAGGCGCGTGTGCATCTAATTCTTTTCCCGCCGAAGGGATATCCACGTACACAATATCACCTAGTTCGCGTTGGGCAAAATCGGTGATGCCCACTGTGGCCGTGTCACCTTCCACGGCAATCCATTCATGTTCCGGCGTATATTTCAGGTGTTCGGGAAATTTCATAGTATATCTTTCTCGCCTGTAAAAATACAGGTTTACTGATTATTGCAAAAATGAGAAATTCAAACTTGTTTTTCGAGAAGTGGTTGGAAATAGTGCAGGATAAGCGTTTTTAACCAGATTTCCTGCTGTGCAGCATCCATTTCCGGTATGGGCTTCACCTGCTGAAATTGGGGCCATCCATCTTTGTCTTTAGATACCACACGGTAATACCCTTCTTGTGCTAACAGCGTACAGGTGCCCACGTGAATAAGGTCCTGTTTTTCTTCCTTGGTAAAATGTATCTTGGAAGAGCTGATTTCTTGTAAGCCAATCAGCATCAAAATGCCTTCCATATTGGGTTTGCGTCCCAATCGTTTTACCAGTTTATCTTCGAGGGTGTTCCAGTTTTCGCTGATATCATCCATGGTCTACACAGTTTTAACTTTTTCTGGCAAATGCAACCCAGTAGCTTTGTGATAGGTTATATAAACCTGCAAATCTTTAACACAGATTTAACAGCGGGCCGCAACGGCTCAGGTCATATTGCAAACTTATTATTATTTTAGCAACCACTCAATACCATATCATGGAACAGGCAACAGCAGATATTCGTTCTTTAAATGAGCAGATCCATCAGGCGAGTGCGTTTGTAGATTTGTTGCATTTGGAAATGGGAAAAGTAATTGTGGGGCAGAAATACATGGTGGAACGGTTGATGGTAGCGCTTCTGGCACAAGGTCACGTGCTGCTGGAAGGCGTGCCAGGGCTGGCAAAGACGCTTGCAATCAAATCGCTCGCTGCATGTATTCGTGCCCATTTCAGCCGCATTCAATTCACACCTGATTTATTGCCTGCCGATGTGATTGGCACGATGATTTACAATCAGCAGCAGAACAATTTCATGGTACGCAAGGGACCCATATTTGCCAATTTTGTGCTGGCCGATGAAATTAACCGTGCCCCTGCGAAGGTGCAGAGTGCTTTATTAGAAGCCATGCAGGAAAAGCAGGTTACCATTGGTGATCATACTTTTCCGTTAGAAGAACCCTTTCTGGTGCTTGCCACCCAAAATCCCATTGAACAGGAAGGTACTTATCCCCTTCCGGAAGCGCAGGTAGATCGTTTTATGCTAAAAGTGGTCATCGGCTATCCCACCAAAGAAGAAGAAATCAAAATCATTCGCCAGAATATTCAACCAGATGGTTTGCCGAAAGTAAATCCGGTGGTGCATCCACAGGATATCCTCACAGCAAGGCAGCTGGTGCGCAGCGTATATATGGACGAGAAAATTGAAAAATACATCATTGATATTGTATTTGCTACCCGGGAACCAGCAGCGTATAAGTTATCTAAGTTAGCTCCTCTTATTGCTTATGCAGCTTCACCACGAGCCAGCATCAACCTTGCCCTTGCAGCCAAGGCTTATGCCTTTATCAAACGCAGGGGTTATGTGATTCCGGAAGATGTACGCAGTGTGTGTTATGATGTGATGCGCCATCGTATAGGACTAACATACGAAGCAGAAGCAGAAAATATAACCACCGAAAATATTATCAGTGAAATTCTTAACGTGGTAGAAGTACCATAGCTGTAAGTGCTGGCTTCTTGAGCAATAGCTTTCCCCATGGACACTACTGAATTGTTGAAAAAAGTTCGCAAGATTGAAATCAAGACAAAAGGCCTGTCCAATCATATTTTTTCAGGTGAATACCATAGTGCGTTTAAAGGAAGAGGCATGAGCTTTAGTGAGGTGAGAGAATATACTTTTGGTGATGATGTGCGCGCAATTGATTGGAATGTAACGGCTCGTTTTTCCCATCCCTATGTAAAGATTTTTGAGGAAGAACGCGAACTTACCGTGATGTTGCTGGTCGATATCAGCCATAGTGCATTATTCGGCACTGTTCATCAAACCAAACGGGATCTGATCACCGAAATATGTGCCGTACTTTCTTTTTCGGCTATCCAAAACCACGATAAAGTGGGTGTTGTGTTTTTCAGCAAAGGAATTGAAAAATATATTCCTCCCAAGAAAGGCAGTTCGCATACCTTGCTCATTATTCGGGATTTGCTTTCAATGCAAGCCAGCCAGCAAGGCACCGATATAGCAGGTGCTCTTCGGTTTTTCAATAATGCTGTGAAAAAAAGAGCTATTGTGTTTCTGCTTTCCGATTTTTTTGCAGGTCAATATGAAGATGCCTTACAAATTGTTGCACGCAAGCATGATTTAATTGGTATTCATGTATATGATCCACATGAAAGGGAATTGCCGGCAGTGGGTTTGGTGAAAATGATGGATGCTGAAACAGGAGAAACGCTTTGGCTTGATACATGGGATGCCCAGGTAAGAAAAAAATATGCGGAGCAATTTCAACAACATCTGCAGTATTGCAAAAATGCGTTTACCCGAAGCGGAGCCTCATTAATCAGTATTCGTACCGATGAAGATTATGTTCGGATTTTACAAGGATTTTTCGCCAGGCGTATTTAAACAGCGGAAAGCCTTTTGGAGCTTTTGCTTGGCGTTTGTGGGCATGATGGGGTATATGCCAGGCTATGCCCAGCAACCACATGCTGAAGTACATATTGACTCTACGCAAATTCTCATCGGTAGCCAGTTTCATTTGTATCTGGATATTACATGGCCCTCATCTTATCGGCTGCAGGGATATGCTTTGCCCGATTCATTTAACCATATTGAAGTCGTAGATCGTTCGCAGGCCGATACCCTATCTACGGGTGGCTTATGGCATTTTCATCAGGTACTCACTTTAACTTCATTTGATTCCGGACGATGGCAGATTCCTGCTATCCCGGTGGTGCTGGCTGCAGCCCAGCCTCAGGATACCACACATGTGGTTTTGCAGACAGATTCGTTATGGATTGCCGTGCAAACCGTACCCGTGGATACCACCTTGCCCTTTAAACCCATCAAGAGTATTCGTCAGGTGAAGCTTACCTGGCTCGATATTTTACCTTACGTGCTCATAGGCATCGGGCTGGTGTTGTTGGTATTGGCTATCATCTATGTGGTGCGCCGTCGCAAGCACAAGCTGAAACCCATGCAGATAGAACAGCCTCAGCAACCTCCTTATGAAGAAGCGATCATCGTGTTAAAACAATTGCAGGCGGAGCAGGCCTGGTTGAAGATGGATATGAAAGCTTATTTTACGCAGCTCACCGATGTCTTGCGCCGATACTTAGAAAGAGCCTTTCAAATTCCAGCCATGGAAATGACCTCGGGTGAATTGCTGGAACATATTGAAAAGCAATCTCTGTTGCGCATGCATCGGGCAGCCTGTGAAGAAATACTCTCAGAAGCCGATCGGGTAAAATTTGCCAAATGGTCTTCTTCACCCCTGGTTGCTGCCCATTGTGTAGCCCTGGCCATTGAGGTTGTGGAAGCCACTCATCAGGCGCAGGAGGCTGAGCGGCAGGCTGCTGAACAGGCTGTGGCCTTAAAAACCGTAAGCAAGTAAAGCATGGACAGGTTGTTACACGGGCATATTGTATTTGCCAATCCCTGGTGGTTGCTGCTGTTAGCCCTGATTCCTTTGTGGGTATATCTCTATGTCCGCAACAGGCGCAGGCAGCAGGCTTATTTGCAAGTGTCTTCCACGCAAGGCATGAAGCAGTTACCCATATCGTGGAAGGTAAAGTTCCGTGCCCTGTTGATGGTATTGCGCACGCTGGTATATGCCTTGCTGGTGGTGGCACTGGCAAGGCCGCAAACCACAGATGTGTTGCAAAATGTCAATAGTGAAGGTATTGATATCGTCATCTGTCTGGATATTTCCGGGAGCATGCTGGCGCAGGATTTTCATCCCAACCGCATTGAAGCTGCCAAGGCCGTTGCTAAAAATTTCATTGCCCATCGGCCTAACGATCGCATCGGACTGGTGATTTTTGCAGGCCAGAGTTTTACCCAATGTCCCCTCACCATAGATCATGATTTTTTAATTCAACAGCTGCAAAAAGTGCATAGTGGCCTGCTGGAAGATGGTACTGCCATTGGCGACGGACTGGCTACTGCCGTACAAAGGCTTCGGGAAAGTCCCGGCAAAAGCAAAGTGGTTATTTTACTCACCGATGGGGTGAATAATATGGGATTGATTGACCCAATGACAGCCTTGCAAATTGCCAAAACCTATGGCGTTCGGGTGTATACCATTGGTGTGGGTACCCATGGTGTGGCACCCTATCCCGTACCAATGCCTGGAGGTGGCACCCAGTTGCAGGATATGCCTGTACAGATTGACGAGGCCTTGTTGCAAAAAATTGCCCGGGAAACGGGTGGCGAATATTTTCGGGCGACCGGAAACACTTCTCTGCGCCGGATCTATGAACAAATTGATCGCATGGAAAAAACCAAGATTCAGGTATCTTCTTTTACCCAATATGCGGATGTATTTTTCCCATTGGCCATTGCTGCAGCTGTATTACTCTTCCTGGAACTTGTGCTGCGATATACGGTGTTTAAAACATTGCCTTGATGCCATCTGTTCTTTTTATCTTTACCGCTAAAAGATCCTTTGCAGGCTACTATTTATAAATCGACCGGCAGTTGGTATTTGGCACGCACCCTTGCAGGGGAGTGGGTTTCGTGTCGCATCAAAGGAAAATTAAAAATAGATGAAGAAATTTCTTCCACTAATCCCGTAGCCGTCGGTGATGAAGTGATCATTAGCCATGATCCGCACACCGGTGATACCCTGATCGAAGATATTCTGCCC
>JADGHY010000048.1 GCA_019683625.1 Thermoflavifilum sp.
CGATAAAGATATAACCTATTTTCTCATAAGGATTGTAAAACAACACCACCCAGCGATGGCCATGATGCAATAACCAGGGACATACAGAAAGAAAAAAAACATTAAACAGGATATTGACCACAATCCCAGAAACCTTGATCACAGCATATTTCACGGGCCTGTCTTCCAGCCGGAGCCTTGCAAAGGGAATTACCCCGAGTGTATCGAAAAACAAAATCCAGGCAAAATAAGCTACATATTCCGGATGATGCGGCAACGTGATCCATCCGGCAATAACCTGTTTGTAATGCCATAACAAAAAAGTGAACAATATCGTGGAGCAAATAATGGAAATGGAACTGGTGCCCAGTACGGCTTTGCGGTCATCCCGATTTTGAGAAAAACGAAAATAGGATGTTTCTAATCCATACGTGTAAACGGCAAATAAAAAAGGAATAATGGCATAGATAATATTCACCGGACCATATTCATCCGGAGAAAGCAGATGCGTGTAATAGGGTACCAGCAAATAGTTTAATAGCCTGCTGATGATGTTGCTGAAACCGTAAATGATTGTCTGTCCGGCGAGTTTTCTCAGCGCTCCCAAATGGAATTTTTGCCAAAAATAATGGAATTCACCTTTTAACTTGATAGGAACGCTTTTGTTCCATCTGGTATTCAAGCTAATATGCGCTTCATCCTTTGCTTCATGCACTTGCCTGGGCAAACTGATTCCGCTTCACCCAGCATTGCTTGCAGATTTTTAACAAAAGCTTGCTGGCAAAACCGCCTGAAAATGAGTATTTTGGAAAAGTTCTTTCGTTGCAAATCTTTTGCTTTGTCCTGTGCTGTACATATTGCCTTGCATCATGTGTCCTTGCAGCATCTGCTGGAAACAGAATGGATGGATACCAATGGTGCCGGTGGCTGGGCGTCCTCTTCGCTGCTGGGTTGCAACACCCGGCGTTATCACGGATATTTGATTGCCGCACAACCATCACCGCTTCGGCGTTTTAACATGGTGGCTGATCTGGAAGAAAGCGTTGAGCTCTCAGGCCATGAATACTTTCTTTCCTGCCACGATTATGGAGATGTGTTTTATCCTGCTCCCTTTTCAGCACAACAAGCGGTGTTTTTTGATATGCGACATTATCCGGAATGGAAAATTTACCTTGGGAAACATCTGCTCATCAAAACGCTGCTTACGCTTCATCATAGCCAGACAACCCTCCTGCGATATCTATTGCAGGAAGGAGATGCCATTAGCCTGCACATTAGGCCATTGATTGCCGCACGGGATTACCATAGCCTGCAAAAGGCCTCGGCACCCATTCAATCCCATATCCAATGGCATCATCAGCATCTGGAAGTGCACCCTTTTCCCGACTTGCCGGCATTGCGCATGGGGCTTATGGGAGGCGAGTTTCAGCCAGAGCCTTGCTGGTATTTTCATTTGCACTATGCCCAGGAAACAGCACGCGGACTGGATGATCGGGAAGATTTGTTCAGCTACGGAAAATGGACCGTTAGGTTGCAAAAGGGGGAATGCTGCTATTTGGTTTTCACCACAGAGGAATATCCAGAAGATCCCGCACAAAGTTTTGCAGAAGAAATCTGCCGGCGGGAGCAAAAATATGGTTCCACCCAGGCCTTCTTAGCGCGTGCTGCTGACGATTTCCTGATTCAACAGCAAGATGTTCCGGCTATTTTGGCCGGTTATCCCTGGTTCACCGAGTGGGGCAGAGATACCCTTATTGCCGTAAATGGATTGTGTACCTATCGTGGAAAAACAGATCTGGCGCGGGCTATCCTCACCCAATATGCCCATCATCTTTCGGAGGGCATGCTGCCCAATTTTTTCCCGGATGGTGAGCAGCAGCCGCAGTATAATACCGTGGATGCGGCCTTGTGGTTTGTGATAGCCATTCATCATTACTGGCAGCAAACCCATGATGAAGATTTTCTTCGGCAAATGATCCCTGCCGTTCAGGAAGTGATTGAGCATTATCGGCAGGGGACGCGTTATCAGATCCATGAAACGAAGGAAGGCCTGTTGTTTGCCGGCGAGCCAGGGATTCAACTCACCTGGATGGATGCCCGAGTGGGCGATCGGGTAATCACTCCCCGCATAGGCAAGCCAGTTGAAGTGAATGCCCTTTGGTACAATGCAAAACGGTTGCAGGCAGCATGGTTGGCACATATCGGTGAGCATGATGCTGCAACACAACTGATGCAGGATGCAGAATGTACCCTACACAGCTTTCAATCGGCATTCTGGAATCCGGCCCGGCAATGCCTGTATGATGTGTTGACACCCGATGGCCCGGACGATCGGATCAGGCCCAACCAGCTTTTTGCCCTTAGCCTGCCGCATGCCTTGATGCAGGAGCATCAGGCGCGCTGCATTTTGCAAAACATAAGGGAAAAACTCTATACACCCAAAGGGTTGCGTAGCCTTTCACCCGACGACCCGGCTTATCAGGGCCAATATGCCGGCCCACCTTCTGTCCGCGACGCAGCTTACCACCAAGGCACGGTATGGCTCTATTTGATCGGAGTTTATGTGGATGCTTTGATGCGCTATCAGCCCGATGGCCGCCAGGAAGCCACTCTGGTCATCAACCGCTTGTTGTGCACCCTAACCGAACAAGGCTTATTGACGCTGGGAGAAATTGCCGACGGCAACAGTCCTCACCTGCCCAGGGGCTGCATCGCCCAGGCATGGAGCGTGGGCGAATTGCTGCGGGTTCTTCATCAATATCAGCTACCTGTTCATGCTTATTATCAAACTTCATAAAACCTTTTTCTCATGGCAAAACATATCAATATTTCTCTGAAAGGACATACCGTTTTGGTGACTGGTGCCAATTCCGGCATTGGAAAGGCCATTGCATTAGCATTTGGGCAAACGGGTGCTCATGTGGCCGTAAACTATGTGGTGCAGCCCGAGAAAGCCGAAGAAGTCGCTCAACAAATCCGGCAATCAGGCGGCCAGGCCATCACCGTTCAGGCCGATGTGAGCCGGGAAGATCAGGTACAGGCCATGTTCAAACAAGTCATCGAAACCTTTGGCACTGTGGATATTTTAATCAATAATGCCGGCCTGCAACGCGATGCTGCCTTTACGGAAATGACCCTTGCCCAATGGCAAAAAGTAATGGATGTGAACCTTACCGGACAATTTCTTTGTGCACGAGAGGCGGCACGGGAGTTTCTCCGCAGAGGCGTGGTGCCCGAACGCTCGGTGGCTGCTGGCAAAATCATCTGCATCAGCTCCGTACACCAGGAAATTCCTTGGGCCGGGCATGTCAACTATGCCGCTTCTAAGGGCGGCATCCACATGTTCATGCAAAGCATTGCCCAGGAGCTGGCTCCTCATAAGATTCGTGTCAACGCCATTGCACCGGGCGCCATCAAAACGCCCATCAACTACAATGCCTGGAGTACACCCGAGGCTGAAAAACATCTGCTGGAACTTATTCCCTACGGCCGGGTGGGTGAGCCCGAAGATATTGCAAGAGTGGCCGTGTGGCTCGCCACCGACGATGCCGATTATATCACCGGCGCCACCATTTACGTGGACGGCGGCATGACCCTCTATCCCGGCTTCAGCACCAATGGCTGATGCTGGATTTGTCCATGCACACAAACCTCTTAATCATGACCAGCCAATACATTATCCAATCTTCCGACAACGAAGAGTCGCGACGCCTGCAGCAAAATGCCCTCAAGCAAATTCCTCTCCCCCTGTGGGGGCCCTATCTGAGCGAAAGAGCATGGGGCACCGTGCGCGAAGATTATAGTCCTTATGGTACGGCCTGGGATTATTTTCCCCACGACCATGCCCGATCGCGTGCGTATCGCTGGGGAGAAGATGGTATCGCCGGCATATCAGATTATAACCAACTGCTATGCTTTGCTTTCGCTTTCTGGAACGGGAAAGATCCTATTCTGAAAGAACGCCTCTTTGGCCTCAACAACCGGGAAGGCAACCACGGCGAAGATGTTAAAGAGCTTTATTATTACCTGGACAACCTGCCCAGCCACAGCTACATGCAATATTTATACAAATATCCGCAACAGGCTTATCCTTACGATGATCTGTTGAAAACTAACGGCAGCCGCAATGTGATGCAGCCGGAATATGAAATCCTCGACAGCGGCATCTTTGATGATCATCGCTATTTTGATATCCTCATCACCTACGCCAAATACCATGACACAGATCTGGTTATTGAACTGGCAGTGACCAACCGCTATCATGAGGCGGCCGAATTGTTTGTCTTGCCTACCCTGTGGTTTCGCAATCAGTGGGCTTTTGATCCGGATGCGCCTCATCCTCACCTGCAGCTCGATGCGTCTGCACAGCCTCATCGCATCCTATGCCGGCATCCCCGCCTGGGTGATTATGCCTTTTATTTTCCCGAAAGCGAGGCCGTATTTTTTACAGAAAATGAAACCAATACCGAACGCTTATTTCAATACCCCAATGCGAGTCCATTTGTGAAAGATGCGTTCCACGAAGCCCTCATTCACGGGCGTTTTCGGCAACAGCTATCCGAGCGGGGGCAGGGCACCAAATGCAGCCCTCTGTATCACCTGCAAGTGGAGGCCGGACATACCCATAAGCTGTATTTCCGGCTTTGTGCAGAGGAGGCACCGCCCCAAGGAAACCCGTTGGATGCCGAAGCCCTTAACGCCCTGATTGCCCAGCGCAAGGCCGAAGCCGATGCCTTTTACCAACAATGGATGCCCGATGATGCCGATACCGAGCTGGCAGCCATTGTGCGCCAAGCCTTTGCCGGATTGCTGTGGAACAAACAATTTTATCATTATGATGTGTCGCTTTGGCTCGACGGCGATCCCCTGCAACCTCCGCCACCCCCGCAGCGTAAACAGGGCCGCAACCACAACTGGCGTCACCTGAATAATCACGACGTGTTATCTATGCCCGACAAATGGGAATATCCCTGGTATGCCGCCTGGGACCTGGCTTTTCACTGCGTAGCCATGGCCATGATTGACCCGGTATTTGCTAAACACCAGCTTATCCTCATCACGCGGGAATGGTATATGCATCCCAACGGCCAGATCCCGGCCTATGAGTGGAACTTTTCCGATGTTAATCCGCCCGTACAAGCCTGGGCAGCCTTGCAGATCTATCGCATCGAGCGCTCCATCCGCGGAGAAGGCGACATCGATTTCCTGAAACGCATCTTCCAGAAACTCATGCTCAACTTCACCTGGTGGGTTAACCGGAAAGATGCGAATGGCAACAATATTTTCGAAGGCGGATTTTTAGGTCTTGACAATATTTCCCTGTTCGACCGTACACAGATGCATCCGGAAGGCGGACTCCTGGAACAGGCCGACGGCACCAGCTGGATGGGCATGTATGCCCTGAACATGATGGAGATGGCGCTGGAAATCGCTCAATATGATCCCGCATTTGAAGATGTGGCCACCAAGTTTTACGAACATTTTGTGTATATCGCCGACTCCCTCCATTCCCTGGAATTGTGGAATGAAGAAGATGGCTTCTTCTACGATGTGCTGAGCCTGCCCGACGGGCAGAAAATTCCGCTGCGCGTGCGTTCCATTGTGGGTCTCACCGCCCTGTTTGCCACATCCATCATCAACACGGAAAAACTGCAGACCCTGAAAGATTTCCACCGGCGGGTGAATTGGTTCAGGGAATACCGCCGCAAACATCAACTCTACCTGCCCGAAGAACGCATGGGCGAACAGGGGAAATTATTGCTGTCGCTGGTACAACGCGAGCGACTTATCCGCCTGTTGCGATACGTACTGGATGAAGCGGAGTTTCTTTCTCCTGCCGGCATACGCTCCATCTCCCAATATCATCGCGATCATCCGTTTTGCCTGACCATCGACGGGAAAACCTATTGTGTGGACTATGAGCCGGGTGAATCTACCACAAAATTATTCGGCGGAAATTCCAACTGGCGCGGCCCGGTGTGGATGCCTATCAATTATCTGCTCATCGAATCCTTGCAGAATTATGATTTGTTTTATGGAGACGGGCTGCAGGTAGAATTTCCTACGGGATCCGGGCAACAGGTGCCGCTTCGTGAAGTAGCCCGCCAACTTGCGCTTCGGCTTATTGGCTTATTCCGCCGCACAGCCGGCCAGGGCAGAAAAATCTTTGGCCCCTATGCACCTTTCTATGAGATGCCCGAAAACCAACACCTGCTGCTTTTTCATGAATATTTCCACGGCGATACCGGCCAGGGACTGGGAGCAAGCCACCAGACAGGCTGGACGGCCCTGATTGCTACCTTGATTCAGCAATTTGGCTGGGATCATGCATAAAATCTTTTATCCAATCGCTATGCCCGTCTTATTTTTGAACAAATATCCTGTGCATGCGAGCCGTCATTCAACGGGTGAGCCGCGCCAGCGTACGGATAAATGGCCAGCCAAAATCAACCATTGGCCCCGGATTGTGTGTATTGCTGGGTATTGAAAAAGGCGATACAGAGGAAGACCTGCGCTGGCTGAGCCATAAAATCGTGAACCTGCGCGTTATGGACGATGCAAATGGGGTGATGAATCTTTCGGTAAAAGACACCGGCGGCGATATCCTGCTCATCAGCCAGTTTACCTTGCTGGCATCCACCCGCCGTGGCCACCGGCCTTCTTACGATCGGGCTGCACCACCCGAAACAGCCACTATCTGGTATGAAAAAATGATTGCCCAACTGGAGGCCGACCTGGGCAGACCCGTTTATACCGGTACCTTCCGGGCATATATGGAAGTGGAACTGGTTAATGATGGACCCGTTACCATTTGCATGGATAGCCGCCTGAAAGAATAAACCTATTTTTGCGCAAATTTTGCAGCTCATTTTTACCTATTTGTCAACCTTTAACACCGCCCACCCATGGCCTATGCTGATATCACCCTTCCACAAGCCCAACAGATGGTGGACGAATGGATCCATACCAAAGGCGTCCGCTATTTCAATGAACTGACCAATATGGCCATCCTGGCCGAAGAAGTGGGAGAAGTAGCCCGCATCATTGCCCGCATGTATGGCGAACAATCGTTTAAAGAAAACGAACAGAAAAAAGATCTGGCCGACGAATTAGCCGATGTGCTGTGGGTGTTGCTATGCCTGGCTAACCAAACAGGTGTGGATATGCAGGCCGCTTTCTTGCGCAATATGGAAAAGAAAAACCTCCGTGATGCCCAGCGCCATCAACAAAATAAAAAATTAAGATAATCCCCCATCACCAAACAGCAGCTAAGTCGCCCAGCCTGTTTATCTTTGCGAGCTATGAATGATACCCAACGTTTTCAGGACATCATTGCCCATTGCAAGGAATACGGATTTATTTTCCCTTCCAGCGAAATATACGACGGATTAAGTGCCGTGTATGATTATGGCGAATTTGGCGCACAACTGAAAAAAAACATCAAGGATCACTGGTGGCGCTGGATGACCCAGCTGCATGAAAATATCGTGGGAATTGATGCAGCCATCTTCATGCATCCTACCACCTGGAAAGCATCGGGTCATGTGGATAATTTCAATGATCCCATGATCGATAACAAAGACAGCAAAAAACGGTATCGGGTGGATACCCTTATCGAAGATTTTGCCCAACAATTGATCGATCAAGGCAAAGAACAACAGGCCCAACGGCTGTTGCACGAGATGAACGAGTTGCTCAAGGCTAATGACCTGCCCGGATTAAAAAAACTCATTGAACAATATCGGATATGCTGCCCGGTGTCGGGCACCTGCAACTGGACAGATGTGCGGCAATTCAATCTGATGTTTTCTACCCAGCTGGGCAGTGTGAACGAAGAAACCACGGAAATATACCTCAGACCCGAAACAGCTCAGGGCATTTTCGTAAATTTCTTAAACGTGCAGAAAACCGGCCGCCTGAAGATTCCTTTCGGGATTGCCCAGATCGGGAAAGCATTTCGCAACGAAATCGTGGCCCGGCAGTTTATCTTTCGCATGCGCGAATTTGAACAAATGGAAATGCAATTCTTCTGCCGCCCCGGCACCGAGCTCCAATGGTATGCTTACTGGAAAGAACAGCGCATGCAATGGCACCAAAGCCTGGGCATACCGACAGCAAAACTGCGTTTTCACGATCATGAAAAATTAGCCCATTATGCCAATGCTGCTGTGGATATTGAATATGCCTTCCCAATCGGATATAAGGAAGTGGAAGGGATTCACTCCCGCACCGATTACGACCTGAGCCGTCACCAACAATTCAGCGGCAAGAAAATGCAATATTTCGATCCAGAACTCAATCAAAGCTATATCCCTTATGTGGTGGAAACCTCCGTGGGCCTGGATCGTACCGTGCTCATGGTGATCAGCGAAGCCTATGCAGAAGAAGAAGTGCCCACTGCACAGGAAGGCAAAACCGACATCCGCACCGTGCTGCGTTTTGCTCCCCATCTGGCTCCTGTTAAGCTTGCCGTGTTACCGCTGGTCAAAAAAGATGGCTTGCCCGATATTGCCCGCCAGATCATGAAAACCTGTATGCCGGCCTTCCCTTGTTTCTATGAAGAAAAAGATACCATCGGACGCCGCTATCGCCGCCAGGACGCCATCGGCACACCTTTTTGCGTAACGGTCGATTACCAGACCAAAGAAGATGAAACCGTTACCATCCGCTATCGCGATAGCATGCAACAGGAAAGAATTAAAATCAACGCCATTAAAGACGTTGTGCTGAAAGCAATAAACCAGGAATAATGCATTTTTCCTGATTGTTTAATATCCAAGAGGTTGAAACCTGCTTGCAGGAGGTATGTCAGGCTTGTCTTCATTTTCGCTGTTTGCAGTTTTCTTTACCTTTATCTAAATAAAAACCTTTTGTATGCCAGATATTCCTATTCGCCCTTTAGGAAGCCAAGGCCTGCAAGCCTCTGCGTTGGGTCTCGGGTGCATGGGTATGAGCGATTTTTATGGTGTTCGTAATGATGAAGCCTCCCTCCGCGTGTTAGACAAAGCCTTTGAATTGGGCATCCGATTCTGGGATACGGCCGACATGTATGGACCGTTTACCAATGAGATGCTTTTGGCAAAAGCATTGAAAGGAAGAAGGCAACACATTACACTTGCTACTAAATTTGGAATCATCCGGGATCCGAACGATCCTTCCAAAAGAGGATTAAACGGCAAACCCGACTACGTAAAAACAGCCTGTGAAGCGAGTTTAAAACGGTTGCAAACGGATGTGATTGATTTATATTATCTGCACCGGGTGGATCCCAATACGCCTATTGAAGATACGGTTGGAGCCATGGCCGATCTGGTTAAGGCCGGCAAGGTACGAGGTATTGGCCTCTCGGAAGTTTCGCCCGCAACCATTCGCCGGGCACATGCCATCCATCCGCTGAGTGCAGTGCAAAGCGAATATTCCTTATGGACACGCGATCCGGAAGACGGCGTTTTGCAAACCTGCCAAGAGCTGGGTATTGCTTTCGTGGCCTATAGCCCCCTGGGAAGAGGATTTCTTACCGGGCGCATCCGCAGCATTGACGATTTGCCTGCAGACGACTATCGCAGATATTCTCCTCGTTTTATGGGAGAGAATTTTCAAAAAAACCTGCAATTGGTGGAAAAAGTCCAACAATTAGCTGCTGCCAAATCCTGTACACCCGCGCAATTAGCCCTGGCCTGGGTGATGGCACAAGGAACATATATCTTCCCGATACCAGGCACCAAGCAGATCTCTTATCTGATCGAGAATGCAGAAGCTGTGCATATCCAGCTCACGCAGGAAGACCTGGCGGCTATTGATGCTATTGCCCCCAAAGGTATCGCTGCAGGTGCCCGTTACCCGGAAGAAGGCATGAAATCAGTTAACCGCTAACACCGGAAGCCTGTGGATGCACAATCTCTACGATCTGACGAGGATAGGCAAACACAATCCTTTCGGCTTCAAAAGCACGAAAGATGTGCAGATTAATAGCCTGCTGAATATCCATGTATACGTTATAATCTGCACTCAACACATAATAGACGATTTCAAAGATCAGCGCAAAATCACCATAACTGGCAAAATGCGCCCGATCAAAGCGCACATGGGATTGCTTTTCCACAGCTTCTTTCAACAAAGCAGGTATTTTCTCCAATTTTTCAACAGGCGTTTCATAAACCACACCGACGCGAAATACCACCCTGCGCTGTTCCATTCGTTTGTAGTTGTGAATACGTGAATCGGTCAGATCTTTATTGGAAAAAATCAATTGCTCCCCGCCCAAACTCCTCAATCGCGTGGTTTTTAATCCGATGTGCTCAACCGTACCCATCTTATCTCCGACAATAATAAAATCTCCAATTTCAAAAGGACGATCAAAGAAAATAATGAAATAACAAAATAAATCGCCCAATATGGTTTGCGATGCCAATGCAATGGCCACACCCCCAATGCCTAATCCGGTAATTAGCGTAGTTACATTATATCCTAAATTGCCAAGCAGAAACACCACGCCCATGCTCCATAGCACGATGTTGACAATCAACATCATTCCACGTGTTTCCCGGATACGCTCTTCCGGATAATTCTTATGCCGCAAATAGGTATGCAAAGCATATTGAATAATGGCTGCCAACACACGCAATACAAAAAAAGTCATCAACACGGTCATCAGCTGATGCAAGGTGTGCGTAAAGCGATCGGAAAGATGCAAGGTGTGTATGCAGGCGTAAATGACTAACAGATATGCAACGGGTAAACCATTTTTTTGAATCTGTGCAACGAGAAAATCATCCAGATACGTAGTTGTTTTTGCCGATAATTTTTTAAGATGATGGATGACTCGATTAGCAACTACACGCAGGATGAATAATCCTATTATGACGCCAAGAATGGCGAAAATATAAGCTCTGAGCGTGTTTCCCGCATAAGTGATGTCCCAGAAATGTTGTACATCTTGCATCATCGCAAGTTTATTTTATATGCAATACAGGATAATCTCTTTTTGCAAATGTATCTAAATCAACATGGAATATCAAATCTGTAG
>JADGHY010000049.1 GCA_019683625.1 Thermoflavifilum sp.
GCCTGGTGGTCGAAAAATTCATACCTGTAAGATTCCCAACCTGGGCGGAGTTGCCCTGTATGTCAGTTTTTTCTTTTCTGTACTCGCCTGGGGTGATTTTCATACATCTACTGCCTTGCAGTATTTCCTGCTGGGATTGTCGGTATTGTTTTTTGTAGGTTTAAAAGACGATGTGGTGCCCATGAGCCCGCTGAAGAAGTTAGGAGGGCAGGTAGTGGGTGCTTTTCTGTTGGTGGTCTTGGCGGGATTTAAAATTCAGGATTTGCACGGGTTGTTTGGTATTCATCATGTCATCACGCCGGTAAGTGAACTCATCAGCATGTTTCTGGTGGTGGCAACCATCAATGCTTTTAACCTGATTGACGGGATCGATGGATTGGCAGGTGGCATAGCGCTGATTGTTGCACTGACTTATGGTACGATTTTTTGGGTAAAAGGATTGCATAACATGCACATTGCAGCCTTTGTGCTGAGTGGAGCCTTGATTAGTTTTCTGTATTACAATGCCTATCCTGCTAAAATTTTCATGGGCGATACGGGCTCCATGACCATTGGCTATATTGTGGCTGCCCTGACCCTGAAGTTTCTGAATTGTGATCTGGTTTTGCCAAACGGGGAAACTTTTCATCCCAATCCGGCTATCGCAGCAGCCATCCTTGTCATCCCGTTTTTTGATACACTGCGGGTTATTGTTTTTAGGTTGTTGCACAAAACATCGCCTTTCAAGGCCGATCGAAACCATATCCATCATATCTTGCTGGATTGCGGGCTAAATCATTTCCAAGCCTCAGCCATGCTTTATGTGGCAAATGGCCTGTTTATCGCACTGGCTTATGTGCTGCGCAGAACAAATCCCAATCTGCTGATATTGGCTGTCATTGCATTGGCAACGATATTAACCAGCATAGCCGTGTATGTACGGCGACTGAAAACGTTTTCTTCGGCGCTGGCGCAGCAGGAATCCACCTCCACAGCAAAAGATCAGTCTGAGATAAACTCATATCTTCATACCGAAGAGGTTGAGGCCATACCAGCCATGGAACCTCTTAAGGTACATGATGCTTAATGGCCACAGGCCAAGGCCGAATCATTGCTAAATGAACGAAGATGTTTGCCCATTCTTCCGAAGATGCATCAGCAGCTGCCGATTGGCCCGACTTATCTTTCATCCATACCGACGTACATGCCCATTTTCTGCCGGGTGTTGACGATGGGGCAAAAGACCTGCAAGCCTCTATTGCTCTGCTTTCTGGCATGATGCAAATGGGTTATGAAAAGTTTATCGTCACGCCCCATATCAAGCTTCGTTCCTTTCCTAATCAGGCGATGCAACTGAAGACCCAATTTTTTGCTTGGCAAACGGCTCTTCAGCTTCATGGCATCACAGCCATCACTTCCTTGGCCGCCGAATATTTCCTGGACGATCATTTTATGGAATTGCTGGAACAAGATGAATTGCTTTATTTTCATTCCTTTTCGGAAAACGGACAGGTATTGATTGAATTTTCCTTTCATCAGCCACCGTCCATGATCAGATCTCGTTTGCAATACATATTCGACCAAGGGTATATTCCGGTGATTGCACATCCCGAACGCTATAAATATTACCATGATCAGCTTCAGGTGTATGAAAGCTTTAAGGAGATGGGATGCCTGTTGCAAATAAAT
The DNA here is from genome assembly GCA_019683625.1 of Thermoflavifilum sp. Taxonomy (GTDB): domain Bacteria; phylum Bacteroidota; class Bacteroidia; order Chitinophagales; family Chitinophagaceae; genus Thermoflavifilum. The sequence continues at coordinate 1,669 of JADGHY010000049.1, forward strand.
TTAAATTCCCTCACCGGCTATTATGGCAAGGAAGAAAAAAACATGGCCATCAAGCTCTTGCAACAAGGCCTGATTGATTATGCCGGCACAGATATGCATCACCTGCGGCATTTGGAAGCCTTAAGATCTTTGCAGCATGATCCTCAGCTCATGGAAATGCTGCAACATTATCCTTTCCAGAATATGTATCTTTAATTTAATTGCCTAAACGCAAATTCAGCTATTCAGCTGCAGGTCTTTTACGATCTGCTCAATCCGTTTGCCCAATGCGTCCCATGTAGCAGTAAAATCCTCGGCCCGCGCAAGGGGTTGTTTGACACTGAAATAAAATTTGATCTTAGGTTCTGTACCCGAAGGACGGGCCGAAATTTTGGAACCATCGGCCAGAATAAATTGCAGCACATTTGAACGGGGCAACGAAAGGGGTTGTGTTTCGCCGGTAGGCAAATGGGTTTTTTCCTGCTGCCAGTAATCCAGTATCCACTCTACGGATGTGCCGGCAATGCGGTCAGGAGGATGATTGCGGAATTTTTCCATCATGGCTGCTATTTCTTCCGTGCCCTTGATACCTTTTTTTGTCAACGAAAGCAATGATTCGCGATAGCAGCCATATTGCATGTAAAGGTCAATTAATTTGTCGAATAAGCTTCTTCCTTTATCCCGCTCATAGGCTGCCATTTCACAGATCAATGCCACGGCCGACACCGCATCTTTATCCCGGATCTGATCTCCGATCATCAGTCCATACGATTCTTCTCCGCCCACGATATATTGTTCTTTCCCTTCTTTTTCCCGGATTAGCGAAGCAATGTATTTGAATCCGGTGAGCACGTTGTAACAGCGCACGTGATGATGAGCGGCAATAGCGTCAATCATATCGGTGGTGACGATGGTTTTCACCACATAATCTTGTGGTGTGGCCATTTTCTTTTGTGCACGGGCTTCTATCAGATAATTAAAAGCCAGCACGGCTGTCTGATTGCCGTTTAGCAATATCCATTCGCCCTGTTGATTTTTTACGCCCACTCCCACACGATCTGCATCGGGATCAGTGCCCAACAGAATGTCGGCATCTAATGCTTTTGCTTTTTTTAATCCCAGGCTCATAGCCTCGGGCTCTTCCGGATTGGGATAAACCACGGTAGGGAAATTCCCATCGGGCTGAGCCTGTTCTTCCACAATGTGTACCGATGTAAAGCCCAGCTGTGCCAGCGCGCGAGGTACCAGTTTGATGCCGCTGCCATGAATGGGTGTATACACAATTTTTAAATCGTGTTGCCGCTGCACCACTTCGGGAAATACCGATAGTTGTTTCACCATCTGCAGATAGGCCTGATCAATCTCTTCCCCAATCAAATGAATGAGGTGTGCATTACCTTGCCATTTCACATCATTAATGCTTTGAATCTTTTCCACTTCGGCAATCACAAGCTTGTCGTGCGGGCTCACGAGCTGAGCGCCATCATTCCAATAAGCCTTATAACCATTATATTCTTTGGGATTATGGGAGGCCGTACAAACCACGCCTCCCTGGCATTTCAGATAGCGGATGGCAAACGATAGTTCAGGTGTGGGCCTGAGGCTCTCAAATAAAAATACTTCTATCTCATTTGCTGCCATGACCTGTGCGGTGATTTCGGCAAAATAGCGGCTATTGTTGCGGCTGTCATGACCAATAACCACTCTCACGGGAGCAGGAAAACATTGTTTCAGATAATTCGCATAGCCCTGAGTGGCCATGCCTACAGTGTATTTGTTCATGCGATTGGTACCTGGGCCCATGATGCCACGAAGGCCACCCGTACCAAATTCCAGATTGCGGTAAAAAGCTTCTTTCAGTTCTTCGGGATTTTGTTGCTGCAATTGCCGGATCTGTTGTTTGGTTTCCTCATCGAACGGCCCATCCAGCCATTGCTGAATGCGTTGTTGAATGGTAAGTTCATTCATGATAACGGGTTTTATTGCAAGATAAGCAATTGCGCATACATCCCTATCAGGTGGTTTGAAGTGGCTTGTATCTTTTCATACAGCACATCTCCTGTAATTTGCTAAGATCGCTGGCCATAAAATTTGCCGAAGGTCATTTGCTTTTTCCGGGAAGTGAGGCTACGCAAAAGTCCGCCACACCAGGCTCCCAATCCGGCCGTCAGACCACCGATCAGGGCGCTGAGCACAACCAAGGCTAAAGGATGAGCATGGTGGAAAAACAGATTGCTGATTCGGCTGGAGAGAATATGTTGGTTGCGCAGATCGATATATCCTGCAATGAAAAACCATAACAAGCCTACGGATAAAAATGCCGATAAAAAGCTGAAGAATATCTTACGCTGGGGAATGATCCCTGTGCCGAGAGCAGCGGCAATGGCTATCGTCCACCAGGGCAGATAATAGCCAGCGACAAAGGCTAACAAGGCAATGAGCAGGGCAGAGAAGATAAAGCGCATAGCAACAAATTTTTATGGCACAACATGTATGATGGTCTCAATATCGGGATGATGCCGATCTTCCGGGCTATACATGCGCAAGGGTTCATAGCGGCCCAGCAGCCAGTCGTCAATCATATCATCATAATGCGGACTACCGGGATTGCCACTTTGCCCGCCCGGATATACGCCATAGGCTTCGGTACGTTGTCCTAACTGAACAATCATGCGCCAGGAAGGTCCATGATTGGAAGTGATCGCATTCACGGTGGCAGCATCGCCGGGCGTGGCTAATCGAGGATGGCTTAGGGCTTCCAGCCGTGTGAGATGCAAAATACGGGTTCCCCGAAACTCGCCCCAGTTAAGCGTTCCGGTGCTATCTATTTTTCGTACCGCCTGCATAGCTGCATGAAAGGATTCGGTAACCAACTCCGTTAGGGACATGGGCTGGGTGCGATAAGCATTAAAGAACTGCATGCTGGTATCGCGCAATAACCATTCAATGGTAGTCTGCATAGAAGGAGCTTCCACCACCCGATGGACGGGCGACAACAGGGGATCCCAAAGTGCATGCATAAGGGTATCCACCCAGGTATAAAATAACATGGGGGCTTTGCTTTGCGCCGTCACCCGCATATCCCATTGGCGCAGCAGCGCATAATATGCTTTTTCATGAGCCCGGACAGCTGATTCGGGCAAATGTGCCAGCAACAAGGGTAAGGCTTCTGCCGCACGGGTGTCGTACACATCATTTTGCAGGCGCATCATATCCTGCAGGGTCAGATAATTCTTCTGATTGAGTACATCATGAATTCTTTTTGCCCGGTAATAAAAGAAATCGCCGGTATAATAATAAGGATAAGTGGCATCCGTAGGATGTTGATTAGCTGAAAACACAAATCCCTGCGGAGGATCCATCACATGCGGATTTTCAGCTACAGGCACATAACCCTGCCATTGGAAATCTGCTCTATCGCCCGGCATCACATATTTACCCTGATCTTTCCAGCGCAGCGGAAACCATCCTTGTTGCCAGATGGCAATATGTCCGGCTTTGTCGGCATATACAAAATTTTGTGCCGGACAATTAAAGTAGGAAAGGGCCTGCACATAATCCTGGTAATTGTGTGCGCAATTGAGCAGATAAAATGTTTTCAAATCATTGGAAGGCTGTAGCGCTTGCCAGTGTGTAGCCAGATAAGGGATATGGGTGATGGTGTCGGGGAAGCTGGGATCGTAGGTCACAGGTCCCCAAATGGTATAAGCAACCGTGTCGTGAAAAGCAGGCTCACCTTTTATTCGGATGGTTTCCACACGCAGGGTAGCCGGCACCTGTTTTCCATTCCAGAGATAAGTTTTTTTATCGGGTCGCGTAAAATGCACGGCATAATAATCTTTCACATCCCGGGATGCATTGGTTACGCCCCAGGCAATGCTATCGGTAAAGCCGATGATCACGGTGGGCGCTCCGGGCAGGGATACGCCGTATACATGCATGCCTGGCGCATCTAACTGAATCTCAAACCATAGCGAAGGCAGGTTTAGGCTCAAATGCGGATCATTGCAAAGGATGGGCACATGGGAGGCTGTTTTGCTTCCACTCACAGCCCAATTATTGCTTCCCGTAACATAATCGCGTGCAGGGTGAATGGCTGTAGCCCATGACACTGAGTCGGCCAGCAACCGCCGAGCCAAAGCCGTATCAGCAGGAGCAGGAGGATTAGCTTTTGAAGGTCGGGCAAATGCTGTTCCCGGCGGAATGATGGGTACTGTGGAGTCGGGAAAATCGGGGAACATCCGATGCAGCTGTTCATCGGTAAATGTGCTTCGCAGGTTGGTATATTCGCGGTCATCGCTATGTCCGGTAAGATCATCGGCCATATACTCAATGAGCAATGCGGTGCGCAGGTTGGTCCATTTCCTCGGATAATCGTGCAACAATTTGTATTCCAACGGCATCGTGCGCGGGGTGAGTGTTTGAATGTAGGCGTTTACCCCGGCAGTATAGGCATCCAGGATGCTGCGGGTAAGCGAATCGGCTTCCATGGCCTTTAACTTCTGTTCAGCACCATAGACCATGCCTTTGCGGCGTTGCAGGCGATCGAAGGGCAGCAAATCGGGGCCCATGATCGAAGCCAGCTGTCCAGCAGCAGCCATAGTTTGGATATCCATTTGCCAGAGGCGAAACATGGCCGTGATATAACCCTGCATGAAAAATACATCGTGCTGATTACGGGCAAAGATGTGCGGCACCCAGCGCTTATCCAGCCACAGTTCCACGGTATCGTGCAAAGCCGGCAATTGAATTTGCTCGGGGAAATGACGATTCACCGGCTCGGCATTTTGCCAGAACCCTTCTTGCGGACTGAAAAAACTCCCTATTGGCGGAATGTTTCCCCAAGGATGGGCCAACAGAAAAATAAAGCAGATGGTAACAATTAAGGCAATGATAAAACGCGTCATGCCAGCAGTTTTTACCTACAGATTTTCAAATATACAAGATTTTACTGATGGATGGGGAAAGCTGCGGCATATAAATAAAAAAGGCGTGGATAGACATTCCACGCCTTGCAAGTTTTTCGGAAGCTGAAGATATTTACTGTCCTTGTCCTTTGCTGAAGCCTTCCACGCCGTTTTGGATATAAAGGTTTTCGGTTTTGATTACATGAAATCCTTTGCTATGGATGCTTTGCAGCAGGTCAATGACATCCTGATAGTTCACCGGCTGATGGTTTTGGGATTCAAAGCGGCAGCGCCAGTGATCGGTGCAGAAGGTTTCGGGATACCCGCCGGGCCATACTTTGGTGCCCCGGTTGGTGATCATGGTCAACTGCAATTTGCCGGTAGATGCCAGCTTCAGTGATTCTCCCAGCTTATTGGGATCGCGCTGGTCATAGGGCAGCTCCACTTGTTCATCCAAAAATACGTCCACACCCACCAGATCCTTTGGGGTAACTTCTGTTTGTTTGATTTTGATGTTAAAGCTAGCCTTGCCAAACTTCACGGGCTTCAAGGTTTGGGGTTGCATGCCCAGGCGTTGAATCACGGCATCGGCAAACTCTTTTGTGCCCACTTTTTGTTTGGAAATGCCTTCCTGATAGATATCATAGGTATGAATACCGTCTTCGATAGTCTTCAGCCAGGCATTTTGCACGGTAGTGGCCACATCGCTCTGGCCAATGTGTACCAGCATTTGCACGGCACCCAACAGCAATCCCGATGGGTTGGCCAGATTTTGGCCGGCACGCCGGGGAGCAGAACCATGAATAGCTTCGAACATAGCCACGCTTTCTCCAATATTAGCCGAACCGGCGATGCCAACCGAACCGGTCATCTGTGCGGCTACATCGGAAAGAATATCGCCATACAGATTAGGCATCACCACTACGTCGAACATTTCAGGTGTGTCTACCAGCTTGGCTGCCCCAATATCGATAATCCAGGTTTCTTTTTCGATATCCGGATACTCCTGACCCACTTCATCGAAGACTTTGTGGAACAAGCCATCGGTAATCTTCATGATATTGTCTTTCACAAAGCAGGTTACCTTCCTGCGGCCATAGGCACGGGCATATTCAAAAGCATAGCGGATGATCTTTTCACAACCGGGACGGGTGATAAGTTTCAGGCATTGGGTTACTTCACGCGATTGCCAATGTTCGATGCCACCATAGGTATCTTCCTCATTTTCCCGCACAATCACCACATCCATTTTGGGATGCTTGGTTTTAATAAACGGATGATATGACACACAGGGGCGCACATTGGCGAACAGGCCCATGGTTTTGCGAACAGTCACATTTAAACTCTTGTACCCTCCCCCTTGCGGTGTGGTGATAGGCGCTTTCAGAAATACTTTTGTCCGGCGGAGAGATTCCCAGGCTTCCGGACGGATACCAGAGCTAAAGCCTTCCAGATAAGCTTTTTCTCCGATTTCAATCACTTCAGGCTCAATACGTGCACCTGCTGCCAGGATGATGCGTAAGGTAGCATCCATAATTTCCGGCCCAATACCGTCGCCATAAGCCACGGTAATCGGCACTTTCTTATTTTCTTCTGTCATGTTACGGTTGATTTTGACGGCAAAGATAGGATATCCGGCTGGTAATTCTGGTTAATGCCAACCGATCAGGCATTTCATGCTTTATCCAAAAGCCAATGAAATATTATCCTGATTTTCCGGAATATAACATCTCATTCATCCTATCTTCAATCGAAAGCTGGTTATGTTCAAGAGCGGGCGATATGTTTTTCAAGATCCGGTAAAAAACCTGCCAGCAGGCCAATTAAGGGCAGAAATGAACAAACGTGATACACATAAAAAATGCTTGTGCGATCGGCTAATTCGCCCAGCACAGCCGAGCCAATGCCTCCCATTCCGAATGCCAATCCGAAAAACAAACCAGATATCATGCCCACCTTGCCAGGCAATAATTCCTGGGCATAAACAATAATAGCTGAAAATGCAGAAGACAAAATCAACCCGATGATCATGCTCAGGATGGCTGTCCAGAACAAATTGGCATAGGGTAGGAGTAAAGTAAATGGTGCCACACCCAGGATAGAAATCCAGATGACATATTTACGCCCGATGCGATCGCCCACCGGCCCACCAATCATAGTTCCGGCTGCTACCGCAAATAAGAAAATAAACAAATACACTTGTGCATGCCGGATAGAAATATGGAATTTGGCCATCAGATAAAAGGTGAGATAATTATTCATGCTGGCCAGATAAAAATATTTGGAAAAAATGAGTGCAAGCAGGATAAACAAAGAAAATCCGATTTGCAGTCGCGAAAGGGTAGGGTGAGGAATCGGCCGGAATGTTTTTTGGGGATGTTGCAAGGCCATAAGCTGCACCTGATACCAGCGGCCTACGCGCCACAACACCACAATGCCGATACAGGCCAGCACACAAAACCACAGCAGATATCGTTGTCCGAAAGGCACCACAATGGCGGCTGCCAACAGGGGGCCAATGGCAGCGCCCGTGTTTCCCCCTACCTGAAAAAGCGACTGAGCCGTGCCATGCTTCCCTCCTGAAGCCAGGCGTGCCATGCGTGAAGATTCCGGATGAAACACCGATGATCCCATGCCCACCAGCGCAACCGACAACAATACCGCATGGAAACTTCCTGCCATGGAAAGCGAAACCAGTCCACACAAGGTGAAACACATGCCTGTGGCTAGCGAAAAGGGTTGTGGCCGGCGATCCGTGAAATGCCCCACCAATGGTTGCAACAGCGAAGCCGTAAGCTGGTAAGTTAATGTAATTAACCCAATCTGGGAAAAATCCAGATGGTAATTTTTCTTGATTAACGGATAAATGGAAGGAATTAACGACTGCATAGCATCGTTCAGCAGATGCGCAAAACTGAGCGAAAGCAAAATGGGCATAACCGCCTGTGAACCAACTGCCACCTGGGTGCGGGATTCAGCCTGCTCCATATCCGCAGAAATTCGTTATCCAGGCAAAGATAAGCCGAAGCTCAGAAGGGAAAACATATTGTCAATTTTACACAATTAATCTTTTAATTTTCCTGACGGCAAAAAGGAGAAAGCTTTCACGTATAACCGATGAAATTCTCATGCCTAGCGTGTTTCATTGACATTGCCTTTAAGGCAAGGGAAAGAAAACATACCCAAACCGGTAAAATTTGTTTTGAATTTTGAAAAAATAATTGAAAATTAGCCAAGCTAATGATCCACTACCCTGATCACTTATGATGCACAGTTACGCAAGTTTAACGCCTGAAGCGTTGCTCGAATTGATGCAACACGATGATGAACAGGCATTTGAAGAATTGTACAAACGTTACTGGTTTCGTTTGTTGGTAAGTGCGCACAAGCGTCTTGGCCAGCGAGAGGCTGCCGAAGAAGCCGTACAAGCCTTATTTGAAAGCCTTTGGAAAAATCGGCGGCAAGTGCATATCGTCACTTCCCTGGAAAATTATTTGTTTGCCTCTCTGCGTTATATTGTCCTGAAGATGATGTATCGGCAGCTGCACTCCGATCTGCCAGTAGAGGAAATAGCTCAGGAAGCTGCCCAGGAAAGTCCCGAGCAGGAACTGCTTTCCAGAGACCTGCAACGCCTGATTCAGCAAATTGTGCATGCGCTGCCAGAACGATGTCGTCAGGTTTACCTACTCAGTCGTGAAGAATTGAAAACCCATAAGGAAATTGCCCAACTCATGGGCATATCCGAAAAAACCGTTGAGAATCAAATCACCAAAGCGCTGCGCATCATCAAAACCCATCTGCATCAGCTTTTTTCCCTGTAAAAATTTTTTCTTCCCGAATAGGGGATAAGGCATTTTATTGTCACTACTCTATAAAGCACTGAAAACAAAGCAAGAGTAGCCGGATAGCTACTTGTTTGCATCAATGGCTGTTTGGTATATTGATCAGCATTAAAGGATTGCCTGTGGAACAACAGTTGATTCGGGAAATCATCCGGAAGTTTTTAGAAGGGACTTGTAATGATGAAGAGTTTGCCTATTTGCTGGCCTGGTATGAATCTTTCGATGAAGCTGAGGAGTTGCAGCTTTCTGCAGCAGAAAAAGCCGAACTGGAAAAAGCTATGCTAAGCAAATTATGGAAGCGGATTGGCGGCACAGCCGGGCAGCGGAGGCGGGAGCATGATCAGGAACATCCATCCTCAAACACGAAATCGCATGTTGCTTCCCGGGCAAGTAGCTGGAAAAAATATGCAGTTGCAGCATTGGTGATTGGTTTTTTGGCAGGTACCGGTTGGTGGACATTGAAACAAGTTCATCAGGTTACTC
>JADGHY010000050.1 GCA_019683625.1 Thermoflavifilum sp.
GTATAATATAAATTCATATTCTGTTTGAAGCGGCAATAGGGAAATTTGTTTTTCTTTATGGGGATGTTAAGGGCAGAAAATTTGCATAAATCCTATGGTTCCCTGCATGTGCTGAAGGGGATCAGCCTGGTGGTAAACAGGGGAGAAATGGTATCGATTTTAGGCTCATCCGGAGCGGGCAAAAGCACCCTGCTCCATATCCTGGGAACGCTCGATACCCCTTCGGCCGGGCAGGTATGGCTCAATGGGCAAGATGTATTTGCCCTGCCGGCATCGGCGCTGGCAGCCTTTCGAAACAAGCATATTGGCTTTGTGTTTCAATTTCATTATTTATTGCCTGAATTCACGGCGCTCGAAAATGTATGCATTCCCGGATGGATTGCCGGAGAAAAGAAGTCGGTCGTAGAACAACGCGCGCGGATGCTGCTGGAAACCATGGGTTTGCAAGGCAGGTTGCATCACAAGCCAGCCAAGCTTTCGGGCGGTGAACAACAGCGGGTGGCTGTGGCCCGTGCATTGATTAATCAGCCAGATCTGGTGCTTGCCGACGAACCCACCGGCAATTTGGACTCGACTCATGCCTTGGAATTGCTGCAATTGTTCCAGGAATTAAAGAAACAATTTCATCAAACCTTTGTGATTGTGACCCACAATGAGGCCTTGGCAAAGCTTTGCGATCGCCAGTTGCTCATCAAGGATGGCCAGCTGGTCAGGCATCAGGATCAGCAAATTGTGATCTGATGTTATTGCGGTTGCCAAAGAATTTCCGGGACACCCAACTGTAGGGCAGTATATCGGGCCAACACGAATAAATAATCGCTGAGGCGATTCAGATAAGGGATAAAAAGCTCGGGTAAGGATACCTCCTGATTCATGCGCACACAAGCCCGTTCAGCCCTGCGGCACACACATCGGGCAACATGGCATAAAGAAATGGTGGGATGGCCGCCTGGTAAAATAAACTGTTTCAAAGGGGGCAGATCGGCTTCCATTCGGTCAATGGCATTTTCCAATGAGCTGATATCGGATGCCGATATCTCGGGCAGGGAAAGGCGCAGGGAAGAGGAGCCATCGTAGGCCAACACCGCTCCTATGCGGAATAACCGATCCTGTACCTGCCTCAATTCCTGCCGGATGAGCTCGGGTTGCATATCGGCCAGCCAGCCGATATAGGCATTGAGCTCATCGATTGTGCCATAGGCTTCAATGCGGAAGTCACTTTTCCAGACACGGGTGCCACCCAGCAGGGAAGTTTGTCCTTGGTCGCCGGTGCGGGTGTAAATACGAAAGGCCATGGAGAAAAAGCTTTAGACGAGCACAAGTATTCAACTAAATTGCTGCTTTCAGTTGACCAGCTGGCGAATTTTTTCATTCTGGCGGTCACTTTCAATGACGCCATCCCGCAGCCTGATGATGCGATGGGCATGTTCGGCAATATCTTCTTCATGGGTAACCAGGATCACGGTATTGCCGCTGGCATGGATCTGGGCAAATATGTCCATGATTTCGATGGAAGTTTTGGAATCCAGATTGCCAGTAGGTTCATCGGCCAGGATGATGGCAGGATCATTCACCAGGGCGCGGGCTATGGCTACGCGCTGGCATTGGCCTCCTGAAAGCTCATTTGGGCGGTGATTCCAACGTTCTCCCAGTCCCACCTTTTCCAGCATTGCCCGGGCTTTTTCTTCCCGCTCTTTTTTGGGAACACCGCAATAAATCAGCGGCATGGCCACATTCTCCAATGCATTCAGGCGGGGCAGCAAATTGAATTGCTGAAATACAAATCCAATTTGCTTATTGCGCACAGCCGCAAGGGCATCATCATCCATGTGGCTCACATCCTGTCCGTTTAAAAAGTACCGCCCTTCAGTGGGGGTGTCCAAACAACCCAGGATATTCATCAGCGTACTTTTACCAGAACCCGAAGGCCCCATCAAAGCCACATATTCGTTCGGATATACCGATAGATTGATTCCCTTCAGCACCTGGAGCACATTCTTGCCGAGGTAATAATTTTTCTTAATATTTTCTAAGCGAATTAAAGCATCCATCAGATCTGATTTAATTGGTTTTTACCGGAGGTACCTGGAAAAATGCATCATTCCGGTCAGGAGCCAATGAAAGGGCCTCTTCGCGGGGGAGGGTGCCGATAACCTCGTCCTCCCGAAGCGGATGCAGATGATCCGTGAGAAAGATAAGCGGTTCCACACCCGTCGTATCCACCTCATTGAGCTTTTCAATGAAAGCAATCATGCGTTGCAAATCCTTTTTCAGGGCAGCAGCCTCCTGTTCATCATAATCCAGCCGGGCCAAATCACAAAGCCTTTGGATAAGCTCATCCGATATTTCCATCATTTCCAGAATGAGGTTTCTGTAAAACTACAAGGATCCCTTTAGATGCTGATGTAAAAATAGGACAAATGGTTGATTTCCTGTTTTGATGGTACTTTAGTACGTATTTTCCTGAAAGGCAAAAATTAAGTGTTGACTTTACACCCATTTTATATCTTTGTTGGGATAAAATTTTTAACCCGTGAAAAACGATCAATGGGTCATTGGATTAGATTATGGTACGGATTCGGTGAGAGGGGTGCTGGTAGATGCGGCCACAGGGGAAGAATTAGCTACTGCCGTATTTCATTATCCGCGCTGGCGTGATCAATTGTATTGTGAGCCTTCGCTGCATCAGTATCGGCAACATCCACTGGATTATGTAGAAGGATTGGAAGCCGTTGTGGGGCAATGTTTGAAGCAGGTGGGAGCGGATCAGGCCAAGCGCCGGGTTGTGGGTATAGGTATTGACACCACGGGCTCAACTCCCGTGGCTGTAGATGCGCAGGGCACTCCGCTGGCCTTATTGCCGGAGATGGCCGATAATCCCAACGCGATGTTTGTCTTGTGGAAAGACCATACGGCGGTGAAAGAAGCGGCAGAAATCAATCGCTTTGCCCGCCAGCAGGCAGTTGATTATCTGCAGTATGTAGGCGGAGTATATTCTTCGGAATGGTTCTGGGCTAAACTCTTGCATGTATTGCGGGTTGATGAGCAGGTTCGCCAACGGTTGTATTCCTGGGTAGAACATTGTGACTGGATGCCGTTTTTGCTCACGGGAGGGCAGGATGTACGGGCTATGAAGCGGAGCGTTTGTGCCGCCGGACACAAGGCCTTGTGGGCCGAGGCTTTCGGAGGATGGCCGCCCGAATCGTTTTTCACAGGTATTGATCCGCTACTGGCTGGTTTTCGGGAGCGTGTGTCGGGCGTTGTGCTGACGGCCGACCGGCCTGCAGGGAGGCTTTGCAGGCAGTGGGCCGAAAGATTGGGATTGAGCGAACAAGTAGTAGTGGCTGCAGGAGCCTTCGATGCCCATATCGGAGCCGTGGGCGGACAAATTGAGCCTTACTATTTGAGCAAAGTGATGGGCACCTCCACCTGCGATATTCTGGTGGCTCCAATGGCTGAGATGCAGGGGAAAGTCATCCAGGGTATATGCGGACAGGTTAATGGTTCGGTGATCCCCGGCATGGTGGGTATGGAAGCAGGTCAGTCGGCCTTCGGGGATACCTATGCCTGGTGGAGGGATGTCTTGCTTTGGCCGGTTGAACACTTGCTGCCGAAGTTATGGCAACACGATACATCGGCAAGAGAGGCTTTGGTAGCTGGCATGCATGATCGGCTGATTTCGGCTTTAAGTGAAGAAGCCCAGCGTCGGGATATGGCCGATCCGGCCAGGCCAGTTCCCTTAGCCATCGATTGGCTGAACGGACGGCGTACCCCATTTGCCGATCAAGAATTAAAAGCAGCCATCTTAGGTCTGGATCTGGGCGTGGATGCTGTAGATATTTTCAGGGCTTGGGCTGAGGCCACCTGCTTCGGAGCCAGAAGCATCGTAGAATGCTTCACTTCTCAGGGGGTGCCTGTGAAAGGGGTGATCGGTTTGGGTGGGGTGGCCAGAAAATCACCCTATATCATGCAGTTGATGGCCAACGTGTTGAACAGGCCTCTCCGCATCCACCGAGCTGAACATACCTGTGCTAGCGGCGCAGCCATGTTTGCCGCTACGGCAGCAGGCCTGTATCCTTCCGTGATAGAAGCTATGCAGGCCATGGGACAAGGATTCGACCGAGAATACAGGCCTCAGCCTGCCCGAGTGGAAATCCTGCAAACCCGCTACCAACAATTTAAGCAGCTGGGTAGCTTTGTCGAAAAATTCTTGCACGGTCAATAACCGGTTGTTATGGATATCTATCAACGCCTCCGCGAAGAGGCCTATGAGGCCAATATGCAGTTGCCGAAGTTGGGACTGGTAAAATTTACTTTTGGCAACGCCAGCGCGGCCGATCCGGCACAACGGGTATTTGCCATCAAGCCCAGTGGCGTGCCTTACGAGGAACTTTCTCCCGAAAAAATGGTGGTGGTAAATTTTGCAGGTGAGGTCGTCAACGGACGACTTCGGCCTTCTTCCGATACGTTAACCCATGCCGTGCTTTACAGCCACTGGCCTGATATTGGAGGTATTGTCCACACCCATTCCACCTATGCTACAGCTTGGGCTCAGGCCCTGCGCGATATTCCCATCTATGGTACCACCCATGCCGATCATCTCCCGATTGACGTGCCCTGTGCTCCTCCCATGCCCGACGAAATGATCGAGGGAAATTATGAATATCAGACAGGTATCCAGATTATCCAATATTTTCAAACCCATGGCCTCGACTATCGCCAAATACCGATGATTCTGGTAGGCAGCCATGCCCCTTTTACCTGGGGTAAAACGGCAGCAAAAGCCGTCTATCACAGCGCCATATTGGAAGAGATTGCCTTTATGGCTTATCTTACCGAACAGATTCATGGCATCACGGGCCATTCTTCTGTCCCCGCCCGCTTGAAGCAAGCCCTGATCCGGAAACATTATGAACGCAAACATGGAAGCCAGGCGTATTATGGACAAGCGTCGAATGATTAGCACATGCCTTATTGCCTGTTTCCAGAGGCTGCTTATATCGATGAGCTATGTATTACCGGTACACGCGCAGCATACACCGCCAATGGGCTGGAATAGCTATGATTGTTTCGGAGCCACGGTTACGGAAAATGAGGTGAAGGAAAATGCCCGCTGGATGGCCGATTCCTTAAGCCGATACGGGTGGCAATATGTGGTAGTGGACTTTTGCTGGTTTTATCCTCACCCACCCGGCAGCAAAGCCAGTCCGCCCCCCCAATTCCGGCTGGATGATGGCAGTTATGTCCCCTGGCTGCCCATGGATGAATGGGGCAGGCTTTTGCCTGACACGCGAAAGTTCCCCTCTGCCGCAGGTGGGCAAGGGTTTAAGCCCTTGGCCGACTATGTGCATAGCCTCGGATTAAAATTCGGCATCCATGTGATGCGGGGCATTCCGCGGCAGGCCGTATGGGCCAAAACACCCGTAAAAGGTATGCCCGGAATAACCGCCGATCAGATTGCCAATGTACACGATACCTGTGGCTGGCTCAATACCATGTTCGGGCTGGATATGTCTAAACCTGGCGCCCAGGCTTACCTGAACAGCTTATTAACGCTGTATGCTTCATGGGGAGTGGATTTTATTAAAATCGACGATATCACTCAGCCTTATCATGCTGCAGAAATCCTGGGCTATCGCCGGGCGATCGACAGTTGTGGAAGAGACATTATCCTCAGCCTATCTCCGGGAGAAACCCCGCTCAGCCATGCAAAAGAAGTGAGCCGGTTAGCCAATATGTGGCGACTCAGCGGTGATTTATGGGACAACTGGCATCAGCTGCGGCATGCTTTTGATCTGGCCGCTGCTTGGGTTCCCTATGCCCGGCCAGGTCATTGGCCAGATATCGATATGCTACCAGTGGGGCATCTTTCGCTTCGCGGGCCCGTAGGCCCTCCGCGGTATGCGCAATTAAGCCATGATGAACTGCAAACCATGATCACCCTTTGGTGCATCACCCGTATGCCCCTGATGATAGGCGGCAACCTGCCCGATAACCGCCCACAGGATACACGGCTGGAAACTAATCCCGAAGCCATCGAAGCTAACCAAGGGCCGTATCAGCCCGTGTTGCGGTGGCAAACAGATTCCTTAATCATCTGGCAGTCTGCCGATACCCTTACCGGGAAGCAATTTTTCCTGGCTTTTTTTAACCTGAAGGAACATCCCATGCACATGACCTACCGGTTGGATACGCTTGTTTCGGGAAATTCAAAAAACAAGCGTCATTGCATGCTTGTGAAAGATGTTTGGAAAGGGAAAATCTTACCAGCGACTGCAAAGCAGCAAGAACTGAATGTGCAGCTCCCTCCTCATGGCTGTGCGCTGTTTAAGCTAAGCCTATGTGATCATTCATGAATTATGGTATGCACAAGCAAAGTTTTTATATGGTTTTCAAAATCTCTTAAGCATGAACGAATCAAAATCTCTCAGCATCTGGTTGATTGTTGGCAGCCAGCATCTTTATGGAACGCAAGTCATTCAGGAAGTGGAACAACATGCTCAGGTTATGGCAGCCGGGCTGAATTCTTCTGGGCAAATATGCTTGCCTATTTGTTTTCGGGGGGTGGCCACCACGCCAGAAGAAATTTATCGATTTTGCCAGGAAGCCAATGCTTCTCCTGACTGTGCTGGAGTGATATGCTGGATGCATACTTTCTCTCCTGCTAAAATGTGGATTCAAGGCCTAAAAGCCCTGCAAAAACCTCTGCTGCATTTTCATACCCAGTTCAACCGCGATATTCCCTGGGATACGATCGATATGGATTTCATGAATTTAAACCAAAGTGCCCATGGCGATCGGGAATTTGCTCATTTATTAACCCGTATGGGTAAGGCCCGTAAAGTGGTTGTTGGCCATTGGCAGGATGCTAAAGTTCAGCAGGAGATGGATATATGGTGCAGAGCTGCGATGGCCTGGCACGACTGGCAGGGAGCGCGTTTTGTGAGATTTGGCGATAACATGCGCCAGGTGGCCGTGACCGAAGGCGACAAGGTGGAGGCAGAATTTCGGTTGGGTTTTTCTGTGAATACCCATGGGGTGGGCGACCTGGTTGCAGAAATAACCAAGGTAAAAGACCATGAGGCTGAGGAGCTGTGCGGGCTTTATGAGTCATTGTATCGGCTGCAGCCGGAATTGAAAAAAGGCGGCCAACGCCGGGCAGCCCTCCTTGAAGCCGCCCGCATAGAAATCGGACTGCGGAGATTTTTGCAGCAGGGAGGGTATAAAGGATTTACAGATACTTTTGAAGATCTCCATGGGCTGAAGCAACTACCGGGAATTGCCGTTCAGCGGCTGATGCAGGATGGATATGGTTTTGGAGCGGAGGGCGACTGGAAAACGGCAGCACTGGTTAGGGCCATGAAGGTCATGGCTTCCGGCTTGCCCGGGGGCAATAGTTTTATGGAAGATTATACCTACCACCTGGAGCCCGGCCATGAGATGGTGCTGGGTGCCCATATGCTTGAAATATGCCCATCTATCACCAGCCAACAGCCTTCCTGTGAAATTCATCCCCTCAGCATTGGCGGCAAGGAGGATCCCGTGCGTTTGGTGTTTGATGCGGCTCCTGGCCCTGCATTGAATGCTTCCCTGGTGGATATGGGCGATCATCTGCGCCTGTTGGTCAATGAAGTGGAAACCCTGTTGCCACCGCAACCTTTGCCCAGACTTCCCGTGGCACGAGCCATCTGGAAACCCCACCCCGATTTTCAGACCGCCTGCGCGGCCTGGCTGATGGCTGGTGGGGCCCATCATACCTGCTTTAGCCAGAATTTACAGATAGCCCATCTCAGGGATTTTGCCCGGATAGCCGGCATAGAATACCTGGTTATTGACCGGCACACTCGGCTCCATGCGTTTGAACAGGAGATCCAACTAAGCAATTGCTACTATGCCCTGCGAGGGCTGTTCGGGAAAGCTTAAACGGACAAAAACAAAAAGCCCCGCCTCTTTTCAGAAGCGGGACTCCCTTTACCCATAAACCATTATCTGCTAATGGTGCATGCAAAGATAAAGG
This sequence comes from Thermoflavifilum sp., assembly GCA_019683625.1. GTDB lineage: Bacteria > Bacteroidota > Bacteroidia > Chitinophagales > Chitinophagaceae > Thermoflavifilum. Next base: position 8,018 of record JADGHY010000050.1, read on the forward strand.
GTAAGTGGGTAGAAAAAACATTAAATAAGTGTTAAAAAAACGATTTTTATCTTTTTCTGTATCAAATCATTCCAGCCCGTAAATCCGGAAGTATTTCTGTTGGACATATCTCAAAAATGCGTCGGCTTGAAGCGGTTTGCCCGTGACGCGCCGGCAGAGTTCCTCCGCGGTATAAAGGCTGCCATAGCCATGTATATGTTTTCTTAACCAGTTGAGGATGGGAGCTGTTTGTCCCTGTGCCAAAGCCTCATCCAGTTGAGGAAGCTCCTGTTGCAATTGTTCCCACCATTGTGCGGCCAGCAAACTACCCAGGGTATAGGTGGGAAAATATCCCAGGCTCCCATGGCTCCAGTGCACATCCTGCAACACCCCCTGCACATCGTCGGATACCTTCACATCCAGCATTTCGGCATACAGGGCATTCCATAAATCGGGCAGCTCTTGTATGGGAAGATGTTCGTTAATGAGTTTCTTTTCAATTTCATACCGGATGAAGATGTGCAGATGATAGGTGAGCTCATCTGCCTCAGTACGGATAAGGGAGGGCTTTACGAGGTTGATGGCCCGGTAAAAATCTTCTAGTGCAATATGGCTGAATGGAGTTGGAAATCGTTTTTGCCATGCCGGATAATGAAAAGTCCAAAAAGCCAGGCTTCTGCCAATGCAGTTTTCCCATAGCCTGGATTGGGATTCGTGAATCACCAGAGAAGAAGCCTGTCCGCCCGGCATTCCATACTGTTCGGCAGGCAAACCTTGTTCATACAGGGCATGACCGCCTTCATGGATGCAACTCCACACCATAGTAGCCAGCTGGTGCTCGTGCATGCGGGTGGTTACCCGTACGTCGTGAGGGCTAAAGCTGGTCGTGAAAGGATGTTCAGACAAATCCTGCCGGCCTTTGTTAAAATCAAATCCCATGGCCTGCAGCAGATAAAGGCCAAACTCCCATTGCTGCTGCTTGTCGGCATAAGCATACAGAAAATCGTCTGGAGGTTGGGGTTTTTGTTGAATTTTAGATAACAGGCTAATGAGATTTGCCTGAAGGGGCGGAAAGATGTTTTCGAGGATTTCCGTAGTAAGTCCTCTTTCATGTTGGTCAAGCAGGGCATCATAGGGGCAGGCAGGATAGCCTAATATTTCGGCTTCTTGCTTTTTCAGGGCAATCATTTTTTCCAGCTCAGGTGCAAAAACTGCAAATTGATGCTCTTGGCGGGCTTGTATCCAGGCCATAAAACAGCGGTTGGCGGCCTGGGTAAGGGCTTTCACCAGAGAGGAAGGATATCTTTTGGCTTTTTGATAATACAAATGCGTCAACTCCACATTTTTTCTTTCTACCTCAGAAAGCTCGGCTTTGTCGAGCAATTTTTCCAACAGTTTTCCCAACGCCGGGCTGGTTCCCATCCGATGGGCAAGCTCGGCAAGCGTAGTCAACTGTTGACCGCGAAATTGGGCTCCTCCTTTAGGCATATAGGTCTCTTGATCCCATTGCAACAGGGCCATGGCATTTTTTATATCGGCTAAAGCGCGCATGCGTTTCACCAGCTGATGATACAGGCGGGAAGTATCTGATTTTGGCATGAGCTTCTTAATTTTATTCGCGAAATTCCCTTCGCACCCATAGTTTATGCTGTATGCAAATAAAAGAAATCATTCAGTTTCTGGAAGAAATTGCCCCGCTTTCCTATCAGGAATCTTATGATAATGCCGGCTTACTGGTGGGCCGGGCCGATCAGGAATTAAAAGGTTTGCTGATTACCTTAGAGATTACCGAGGCAGTGGTGCAAGAGGCCGTTCAGAAACAGTGCAACCTGATTGTGGCGCATCATCCCGTTATCTTTCATCCCCTGAAACGCATCACAGGGGCCACAGATGCAGAGCGGGCCATCATGCAGGCCATCCGAGCCGATGTGGCATTATATGCTTCTCATACCAATCTGGATCAGGTAGCAGCTGGTGTGAATGCAATGATTGCGGAGCGGTTGGGCTTATACCACACGAGAATATTGGCGCCGCTACGCGGGCAATTGAAGAAGCTGGTCACCTTTGTGCCCCATGCTCATGCGGCAGCTTTGCGAACAGCCTTGTTTCATGCCGGGGCGGGTGTGATTGGCCGCTATGATGCCTGCAGCTATAATGTGGAGGGAGTGGGCACCTTCAGGGCCAGAGAAGGTGCCAATCCTTATGTAGGAAGAGTGGGCGAATTGCACCTGGAACCCGAAACGCGGGTGGAAACCATTTTTCCGGCACATCTGGAACCGGCTGTCATAGAAGCCTTGCTAACCCATCATCCCTATGAAGAAGTGGCTTATGATATTTATCCGCTCGATAATCCGCATCCGGGTGTGGGGCCTGGTCTGATAGGTGCATTGCCGGAACCCATGCCGGTAAAAATCTTTCTGCAACATGTGAAGGATGCCCTGCACACGGGTTGTATCCGCTATACCAATTATCCAGGTGTCATTGAAAGAGTAGCGGTATGCGGTGGAGCAGGCATCTTTCTGTTGCCTAAAGCCATCGAGGCTGGCGCCCAGGCTTTTGTGACGGCCGATGTAAAATATCATGAATTTTTCAGGGCGGAAGGGCGAATATTATTGCTCGATGTGGGGCATTACGAAAGTGAGCAATTTACCGTTGATTTACTCGACAGGTTAATCCGGGAAAAATTTCCTAACTTTGCGCCTCTTAAATCCGAGATCTGTACCAATCCCATAAATTATTTTTCATAGATGGCTACCACAAAAGAATATTCCGTTGAGGAAAAACTCGTTTCCCTGCTGACCTTACAGAAGATTGATTCCAAATTAGATGAGATCAAAAC
>JADGHY010000051.1 GCA_019683625.1 Thermoflavifilum sp.
TTCCGTGGCCCAGCGAATATCTTGGGCAAGCCTTTTGTTATTCAGTAAGTTTAGTTTATCAAATATAAAAGCTGATTTTATCCAGTTAATGGATTCATGTACGGTTGGTGGATAAAGATTCCAGAAATGATCATCAATTTGTACGAGGGCGGGCTTTCTTCTACGAATCACATCGAAGTGATAAGCGAGTTCCGGATATTTTTTGGGGAAAAACAGGACTTTTCTGTTCAGCGGGATATTGACATAAAGGATTTGGTTAGCAGTGGAAAGGATAGAAGCGATATGTTTGCAGTTGCTTCCGATATCGGTATACCAGGGCTGAAGGCCAATAATGACAATATTTCTACCGGAAATCAACATCCTTTCTTTTTTCGGGTTAGACAAACTGCTTTTTAACAAAGCTAACGGGAATAAGGCTTGGGAAGCTCGCTTAATTGGCCTATAGCACAAAAAATTCAGGGAACGTGCCTATGGGAACAAAGAATGGGGAGAAAAAGGTGGGTTTCAGATGGCTTTGTACCGCGTACGGGAGTCGAACCCGTCATTCCTCCGTGAAAGAGAGGCGTCTTAGCCGATTGACCAACGCGGCAAACGGATTGCAAAGTTAATTGTCGCACAGAAATCTGCCAAATAATTTCCGCATATCGTTTCTGCCATAAGGGTTTACGGCATTAATTTGTACTTTTGCGGCTGATTTTTTCACAAGTTAAATCTCTTCAACAATGGCGCAAAAAGTTAAAATCGGCATCAATGGCTTCGGGCGCATTGGTCGTCTTGCTTTTCGGCAGATTTATAAAATGGATGACGTGGAGGTGGTGGCAATTAACGATCTCACCAGTCCTGCTGTGCTGGCCCATCTTCTGAAATATGACACGGCTCAGGGCCGGTTTCACGAAGAGGTGAAATCCACAGACCAGTCGATCATCGTGAATGGAGAAGAAATCATGATTTATGCGCAGAAGGATCCGGCCCAGATTCCCTGGGGAAAGCACGAGGTGGATGTGGTGCTGGAATGCACGGGGCATTTTACCGATAAAACCAAGGCCGAGGCCCATCTGAAAGGGGGAGCCAAGAAAGTAGTGATTTCTGCACCAGCCACCGGTGATTTGAAGACGATTGTATTTAATGTGAACCACCAGATTCTGGATGGTTCGGAAACCATTATCAGTTGTGCTTCTTGTACCACCAATTGCCTGGCGCCTATGGCTCAGGTATTGGATGAGCAATTTGGCATCATCGCGGGATTGATGACCACCATTCACGCTTATACCAATGACCAGAACACCCAGGATGCGCCGCATCCCAAAGGTGATTTGCGCCGTGCCCGTGCTGCTGCCATGAACATTGTGCCTAATAAGACGGGTGCAGCAAAAGCTATTGGCCTGGTATTGCCAAATCTGAATGGGAAATTAGATGGTGTAGCGCAACGCGTACCCACCATTACGGGTTCGCTGACGGAATTGGTTACCCTGCTCAAGAAAAAAGTGACTGTTGAAGAAGTGAATGCGGCGATGAAAGCTGCGTCCAATGAAAGTTTTGGTTATAATGAAGATGAAATTGTGAGCAGCGATATCATTGGAATGACTTACGGATCCTTGTTCGATGCCACACAAACCCGGATTATTACCCAGGGTGATCAGCAGTTGGTGAAAACCGTAGCCTGGTATGATAATGAGATGAGCTATGTATCGCAGCTGGTGCGTACGCTGAAATATTTTGCCCGGCTGATCCAGCATTAAACCTTTCATCCTCATTTTTCATTTTCCAATTTCACTGGATATGCCAGCATTCCAATTGTTTTCTTTTCATCAGCATCGGGCAGTGGTTCGGGTTGATTTTAATGTACCGCTCGATGAGTCTTTCCGCATTACCGATGATACCCGCATGCGCGCTGCCATACCCACTATTCAGAAGATCCGCAATGATGGGGGTGCAGTCGTGCTCATGTCGCATCTAGGCAGGCCTAAAAAGGGCCCCGAAGATCGTTTTTCCCTCCGGCATCTGGTAAAGCATCTGTCTGAATTGCTGCACACCGAGGTTTTGTTTGCTTCGGATTGTGTGGGAGAGTCTGTGCGGCAACAGGCTGAATCCCTGAAACCTGGTGAGGTATTATTGTTGGAAAACCTGCGTTTTCATCCTGAAGAGGAAAAAGGCGATCCGGCTTTTGCCCAGGCGCTTGCCAGCCTTGGCGATGTGTACGTAAACGATGCCTTCGGAACGGCTCACAGGGCTCATGCGTCCACCGCAGTGATTGCTCAATTTTTCCCTCCCGAAAGAAAGATGTTTGGCCTGTTGATGGAGGCCGAAGTTAAGAATGCCGAGCGGGTACTTCATCATGCTGAAAAACCTTTTGTAGCCGTGCTCGGTGGGGCCAAGGTATCGGATAAAATCGGCATCATCACCAATCTCCTTCCCCGCGTGGATGGATTAATTATCGGTGGGGGAATGGCCTATACTTTTCTGAAAGCCCAAGGGCAGGAAATTGGCAAATCCCTTTGCGAGGCTGATAAATTGGACCTGGCAAAAGAAATTTTACAGAAGGCCGGCGAACAAGGTGTAAAAATACATTTGCCGGTCGATTCGGTTGTGGCTCCGCGTGTGGCAGCCGATGCGCCCACGCAAGTAGTGGATCATACCCATTTTCCGGCAGATCAGATGGGATTGGACATTGGCCCTCAAACCATTGCTGCTTATACGCAGGCAATTCTATCGGCTAAAACCATTCTTTGGAACGGGCCCATGGGCGTGTTTGAACTTGCGCCCTTTCAGGCAGGCACCAAGGCTATTGCCGAAGCCATTGCCAAGGCTACCCAGCAAGGTGCATTCTCATTGGTAGGTGGCGGAGACTCCGTAGCGGCTCTCCATCAGTTTGGGCTGGAGAATCGGGTGAGTTATGTATCTACCGGCGGAGGAGCTTTGCTGGAGTATTTCGAGGGAAAGACCCTTCCGGGCATTGCTGCGATCCGGGAAAGCTGAGGATTAGGATTTCGGTTTTGAATATTTGAAAAAAAGCCTCCACTTAGGAGGCTTTTTGATGAGCATGCGTTGAAGTCCTATGCCTGGGTACTTGTTCTTTTGCCGAAAGCCGCTTTTTGTGGGAGGCAGACTTGGGTAAGGGTTTTGTATTTTTCACCGTGGCCTGCTTTGCATGCACCTCAAGCTTGTTGTTTTCCAAGAATAATTGCTGCGAGGTATTCAAAATGGCTTGTTGCCGTGTTTTGAATAATGCTATCTTATCTGCAGGGAGGTTCAGGCTCACCGCATTGCTTGCCGATTGCTTTTCCCAGTCGGGATTCAAGCGTTTCAAAGTATTGATATCCATTTCCAGGAACTGGGCGATTACCGGCAGGGCATATCGGCCGGCAAGAGATATTGTTTGGATATCTGTCGCAGCAGTCCGGTCAACGGGCATTTCATCGGTTGCATCGGCATCCGGAACGTCTAATCCGAAGAAGGAGGAGAGGCGTCCCAGGGTGTAGGCAGTGGCCAGAAAGCGCATCACATGGCTGCGGGTTTCGGCAGGCAGGTATTTTTCCAAATCGAAGAAATTGTTGCTGCCACTTTTTTGCATAGCATCCAGCACAGCCACGGGTCCGCAGTTATAGGCTGCCACTACCAGAATCCAATCGTGAAAGGTATCGTGCAAATCGGCCAGATATTTCGCCGCTGCCACAGTAGATTTATACACATTTCTGCGGTCATCGCGATGTCGGTTAACCGTAAGGCCTAATAGCCTGGCGGTGCCGGCCATCAGTTGCCAGAGCCCCACGGCACCTACCCGCGACACGGCATTGGGATTCAGTTCTGATTCAATCACGGCCAGGTAACGCAATTCCTTGGGGATACCATATTTTGAAAATATCTGATCGATGACCTTGAAATAGGGGGCACTTTTTGATTGAATAGCCTGTAAATGCGCATGATTTTCAGCCCAGTAGCGAGAAATAAACCGCGATACGTAGTTGTTTAGGCTGCCTGTCAGGATGCTGGCTCCGGCTGATAGCGGAGCTGCCAGGTTAATGATCTCAGACTGATCATCGGTCGAAGCAGAAGCATCGCTGTATTCATTCAAGGAAATGACGGTGTCTCTTTTTAAGGCGTTGCGAGTGGTATCTGTCCACTGTGTGTTACTATAGCCAGCCAGGCCGGGTAGCAACAGCATAAAGAAGAGGTTCATTTTCCATACATGCATAATCCAACATTTAATGAAACCATAGGTAGAAGGCTTTCAGCTTAGCCGGAAGGCCTGTTTGCCAACAGATAAGCTGCTATTTCCAATAATTTTTTTTCCTGAAACCTGCCTGAGACCAGCTGCAACCCGAAAGGCAGGCCATTGCTGTGCCTGAACAAGGGAATAGAAATAGCTGGCAGCCCGGCCAGGTTAGCAAAAACGGTATAAAGATCTCCTAAATACATCTTCACGGGATCATCCAGATTTTCCCGGAGGCGGAAAGCGGTAGTAGGGAAAGTAGGCATCAACAAGCAGGTATATTCCTGCAGGATGTGTTGAGCTTCTTCCGCCACCAATCGCCTTACCTGCTGGGCTTTTGTATAGTAAGCATCATAATAACCTTCGCTTAGCACATAGGTACCCAGCAGGATGCGCCGTTTTACTTCTTTTCCAAATCCTTCGGATCGGGTTTTCCGATAGCACGAGTCTATTGAAGCATTTTCATCAACCTTGGCTCTATAGCCGTATCGTACCCCATCATACCTCGACAAATTGGCCGAAGCCTCGGCCGTGGTTAACACGTAATAGGCTGGCGCAATGACGTCAAGATAGGTAAAATGTACGGCATCCACAATATGTCCCTGTTGGATGAGCCAGCCGATGAGCCTCTCAATGTGGGTTTTGATTTCCCGATCCAGGCTGGGATGATCCAGCGCCTCCTTCATATAGGCCAGCTTGAGGCGTTGCGGATCGGAATGTACCGGTTGATAGGATTCGACGGGTAAAGGACTTGCTGTGCTGTCGAACTCATCGGGTCCGGCAATTACTTCCAATGTCGTGGCCACATCTGCAATATTCTTGCCAAAGATGCCTATCTGGTCAAAAGATGAGGCATAGGCAATCAAGCCATGCCTGGATATCCTTCCGTAAGTAGGTTTTAATCCAATGATGCCGCAGAAATCGGCCGGTTGCCTGACCGATCCGCCGGTATCGCTCCCTAAAGCCAGCATACAAAGGTCGGCACTAACGGCAGCCGCGCTTCCCCCGGATGAGCCACCGGGTACAAAATCGGGATGAATTGGGTGGAGGGTAGGGCCAAAATAGGAATTTTCCGTGCTGGAGCCCATGGCAAATTCATCGCAGTTCAGGGAGCCGATGATGATGGCCTCTTCCTGAAGCAGGCGCTCCACAGCCGTAGCAGAATACAGCGAACGGAATTCTTTCAGCATGCGCGAAGCAGCCGTGAGCGGGTGATGCGCATAAGCGATGACATCTTTTATACCGAAAACAACGCCTGTCAAGCGTTTTACGGAATGCTCGCGTTGCAAGCGTGCATCAATAGCCCGGGCACGATGTAAAGCCTCTTCGGCATATACATGAATGAATGCATTGAGATGGGCATGGGATGCAATGCGGGATAAATAGAAAGACACAGCCTGCTCACAGGTGATTTCTCCTGTCAGCAAACGCGTATGGTAATCCTGTACATTTCTGAAAACAGACAATGTGCGGGTATTTGGTAAAAAAATGCCTCTACGAAATCGGGTATCAATAAATCTTACTGACCCGAGGTGGAGTTGGTAGAGGTTACGGTAGGATTACTGGCTGGCTGCGATGGCGTTTGGGTAGCCGTAGCATCTTTTCGAATGCTGTCTTCTATTTCACGACGAACATTGTTCTTGGCATCGTTAAACTCCCGGATTCCACTACCCAGTCCACGCATCAGTTCAGGGATTTTTTTGCCACCGAACAGCAGCAGCGCAATAAGGGCTATGACGAACAGATGGCCTTCGCTGAACAGCATCAGCAAATCCCCGTGAGCGAAATTGTGTAACATACATACACCGTTTTAAGTAAATCAATAAACCTGAAGTCTCAACAAAGATACAGGTAATAAACGATAAAAATCCAATTCCGGATGAGCGCAGGTCTGAAAAATTTAGTTAATCTTTATTTCTACACCAGACGGTGGAAAATTGGAGCAGACAAGCAATGCTGAAACAATCAGCGTTTTTCCCGAATCCGGGCCGATTTTCCGGAGCGCTCCCGCAAATAATAAAGTTTTGCTCTTCTTACCTTGCCTGTCTTATTCAGCACAATGGATTCAATGCTGGGGGAATAAAGCGGAAAGGTTCTTTCCACGCCCACTCCGTCGGATATTTTTCTTACCGTAAATGTAGCCGTGTATCCGCGTCCCTGCCGCTTAATGACGTCGCCTTTGAAGGATTGGGTTCTTTCCTTATTTCCTTCCACAATCCGATAGGTGACCGTGATATTATCGCCCGGCTTGAAAGCTGGGATATCTTTGGCTGGGGTAAGCTGCTGATGAACGAAGCTAATCGGATCCATGGCTATAAGCTTTAAAAGAATGCGCAAAGGTAAAAAAGATTTTCTTCCCTAACAATTTTGCATTCATTTTTCGGGGTTTTCAGGCGTCGATAGCAGGGAAGGACGGCGTTGTTGGGTGCGTTCTAGGGCTTTTTCATAGCGCCACTGGGCAATTTTTTCATGATCTCCGCTCAACAGCACTTCCGGCACTTTCCATCCCCGAAAATCGGCCGGGCGGGTATATACAGGTGGTGAGAGGAGCCGATCTTGAAAAGAGTCGCTTAGTGCGGACGTTTCATCGTTCAGCACCCCAGGAATGAGCCGGGCTATAGCATCCGTGACTACCGCAGCCGCCAGCTCGCCCCCGGAAATCACGTAATCACCAATCGAAAGCTCCATGGTTATGAAATGTTCCCGAATCCGCTCGTCAATTCCTTTGTAATGGCCACAAATCAGCATCAAGGTTTGTGTTAAAGAAAGTTTGTTGGCTATGGCCTGGGTAAATGGCTCACCATCCGGTGTCAGGAAGATGATTTCGTCATAATCACGTTCGGCTTTCAGGCTTTCTATGGCCCTGGCCAATGGTTCAGGCATCAGCACCATGCCGGCACCGCCTCCATAAGGATAGTCGTCAATTTGTTTGTGGGCGTAAGGGGTATAGTCGCGCAAATTATGCACATGAATCTGCAGTAAACCCCTCTCCTGAGCCCTTTTTAAGATGGAGTAGCTAAAAGGGCTCTCGAGCAACTGGGGTACTGCACTCACGATATCGATCCGCATGGCCATGCTGCCTTAAAGATACACATCTAATAATCCTTCCGGAAGTTGCACATATACATGCCTAAGCCGGGCATCGGTGCCTAGCCAGGTCTGTTCATTCAATGGAATCAGAATTTCTTTTTGCTGATAATGTGTTTTCAAAATCAATTGGGTGGGTGCTTGCACAATTTCTTCCACTACCCCTAAAACCTGCGGATGATCGGGTGCTTGTGGCCTGATTTCGTATCCCAGCAATTGCAGGGGAGAGTGTGGAGCTCTTTTGCGAAATTCTTTTTCCGGAAGATAGAGTTGTTTGTGCACTAAGGGAAGCGCTTGCTCTCGGCTGTGGATTTCATCTACCTGTAGCCAAAATTCATCCACCCGCGATGGCTCAATGGACAGGATAAAATACGGGATGAAACTTTGCGGGCGTTCTTCGATAAAAACCACCTCCCATTGCTCCAGCACCGGATTTTTGCCCATCGTGTGCTGGACTACCATTTCACCCTTGATGCCCCTGACTCCCACGATTTTACCCACAGGATAATAATTTTCTCCATATCCTGTGACCAGACGAGCCAATGGATATCAGTTTTAGGATGAAAGAACAGTGTCGTGGCTTAGGCTTTATTCATCAGATGCCTGAGCATCGGCATTGGCTGAAGAGCCAGATTTTTCTTCACCTTCGACTTTCTTGACCACCGGGCTAGCGGGCTGCATCCGGGCTTTTTTGTGATATTCTTTGCGGGCAGCAATTTTCTTTTCATGCTCTGCGTTCCACTTTTCAAAGCGTTCCCAGGCGGTTTGTTCATCAAACAGCCCCAGCTTCACGCCCCTGAGCAAATGCTTCAGGTAGAGAATGCCTTTAAAGGAAAGGATACGCCTTACCGTGTCGGTAGGCTGGGCGCCTTTTTGCAGCCAATGCAAAGCTTTGTTCCGATCGATAGAGATGGTAGCCGGAACAGTGAGGGGGTTGTAAATCCCGATTTTCTGGATGAACTTCCCATCGCGCGGAGCCCTGGAATCGGCCACCACTATGAAATAGTAAGGCTTTTTTTTGGCTCCATGGCGTTGTAGTCTGATCTTTACTGGCATAAATAAACGAATTATTTTTTTGCGAGTATTTTTTAGCGCCTGCAAAACTACACTATTCTGCAGGAAAAATCTATAGCGCTTAGATAAATTTATCCTCCGATTTTAGTTTTTTCTGCTGTGCAGCGGATTAAAGGAACCCATTTTGTTCATCATTTTCATCATCTGCCGCATTTGTTCAAATTGTTTGAGGAATTGATTCACTTCCTGGATGTCCCGGCCTGATCCGCGGGCGATTCTTTTGCGGCGGCTGCCATCGATGATGTCCGGGTTGGCCCGTTCTTGTGGTGTCATAGAGTTGATGATGGCTTCAATTCCCTTGAAAGCGTTGTCGTCAAGATCCAGGTTTTTGAGCTGTTTGCCCATGCCCGGAATCATAGACAGCAAATCTTTTAGATTGCCCATCTTACGGATTTGGGCTAATTGTTCTTTAAAATCGTTGAGGTCAAACTGGTTTTTGCGGATCTTTTTCTCCAGGCGTTTTGCCATTTCGGCATCATACTGTTCCTGCGCTTTTTCCACCAATGAAACGATATCGCCCATGCCCAGGATGCGCTGCGCCATTCGTTCAGGGTAAAACACGTCGAGCGTGTCGGGCTTTTCGCCGGAGCTGACAAATTTGATGGGTTTTTGGATGGTGTATTTAATGGAAAGCGCAGCACCGCCACGTGTATCTCCGTCCATTTTGGTTAAGACCACACCGGTAAAAGATAATCGGTCGTGAAAAGCTTTGGCGGTATTCACGGCGTCCTGGCCGGTCATGGCATCGGCCACGAACAGGATTTCTTCCGGATTTACGGCAGCTTTGATGTCGGCCACTTCTTGCATCATGGCCTCATCAATAGCTAGGCGTCCGGCGGTATCGATGATCACCACCTGATAGCCTCTGTTTTTGGCTTCTGCCACGGCTTTCTGGGCAATCTCCACGGCTGAAAGGCCCGGAGCTGAAAATACCGGAACCTGGATCTGTTCGCCGATGATCCGGAGCTGTTCAATAGCTGCCGGCCTATAGATGTCGGCCGCTACCAGCAGAGGCGATTTATGCCATTTTTGGCGAAGAAAATAGGCGAGTTTACCCGAAAAAGTGGTTTTCCCGGAGCCTTGCAGGCCCACCACCAGGATCACGGAGGGTTTTTGTTCCAGCGAGAGAAGGGCAGCTTCCCCGCCCATCAACGCTGTCAGCTCATCCTGCACGAGCTTCACCATGAGCTGGCCGGGTGAAACAGCCTGTAATACCCGGGCACCAAGCGCTTTTTCCTTTACCCGGTCGGTAAATTCTTTGGCAATTTTATAGTTTACGTCTGCATCCACCAGGGCCCGGCGAATTTCTTTCAGGGTACTGGCCACATTGATTTCTGTGATCCTGCCCTGGCCCTTGAGTTGTTTGAAAGCAGATTCCAGCCTTTCCGATAAAGATTCAAACATCTGACTTACACCATTGAGGCTGCAAAATTAGGCGCTTTTTCCCTTGCCGGATATTCATTCTTTGCAGGGGATAAGGAGAAATATGCTGGTGGCCGGTGGATCAGCTGCCCAGGAAATGACGAAGATGGCGGCATCGGGAGGCTGTACGCAGCTTGTTGATGGCTTTATCCTTGATCTGGCGCACGCGTTCGCGGGTCAGGCCAAATTTTTCCCCAATATCTTCCAGCGACATGGGATGTTCCACCCCAATGCCGAAATATAGTTTCACCACATCTTTCTGGCGCTCGGTTAGGGTGGACAGCGATCGCTCAATTTCTCTTCTGAGCGATTCATGGTAAGTAAGCGCCATATCGGCACTTTCGGAGTTGGGATTCTCTAAAATGTCGAGCAGCGAACCTTCTTCGCCATCGGCAAAGGGAGCATCCACAGAAATAGGCCTACCCGATAAGCCCAGGGTGGCTTCAACTTCTTCCGGCTGGATATCCAGCACCTCGGCAAGCTCTTCGGCAGAAGGCTCGCGTTCGTATTCCTGTTCTAACTGGCAATAGGTTTTGCTGATTTTGTTCGACAGCCCTACCTTGTTCAACGGGAGCCGCACGATGCGCGATTGCTCGGCCAGCGCCTGCAGGATGGACTGGCGAATCCACCACACCGCATAGGAAATGAATTTAAATCCCCGGGTTTCGTCAAACCGTTGTGCCGCTTTGATAAGCCCCAGGTTGCCCTCGTTAATTAAGTCGCACAGAGAAAGTCCCTGATTCTGATACTGCTTGGCCACAGATACCACAAAGCGCAAATTGGCCTTGGTAAGCTTTTCCAGCGCTTGCTGGTCACCTTGCTTAATGCGGATGGCTAATTCTACTTCTTCTTCGGGGCTAAGCAGGTCCACTTTTCCGATTTCCTGCAGATACTTTTCAAGGGACTGAGATTCACGGTTGGTAATGGATTTGGTAATCTTCAGCTGACGCATCGACATGGCAGTGGGTGGAATTTTGTAGGTTAAAAAAATGTTAAAAGCGTGCAGGCAAATATATAC
>JADGHY010000052.1 GCA_019683625.1 Thermoflavifilum sp.
AACAAGGAGAACAGCATTACGATATTATTTCTGCTTTTATCAAATCTATCCGGGGCAGCGACCCCAATGCTGCGGTATATTGGCTGGCACGTATGATTGCCGGAGGAGAGGATGTACAATTTATCGCCCGCCGAATGGTGATTTTAGCTGCAGAAGATATTGGCAATGCCAATCCGAATGCGCTGCTGCTGGCCACCAGCACCTTTCAGGCGGTAAGTGTCATTGGCTATCCCGAAGCCAGTCTCATCCTCTCCCAATGCGCCATCTACCTGGCTTGCTCTCCCAAAAGCAATGCAGCCTACGAAGCTATTCAGCAGGCGCTGGATGCTGTGGATCAATATGGCCCACTACCCGTGCCGCTGCACCTGCGCAATGCGCCTACCGGACTCATGCGCAAGCTCCATTACGGCGAAGGCTATCAGTATGCCCATCATTTTACCGATCATTTTGTGGATCAGGAATATTTACCCGACCCGCTTAAAGGCAAACGCTTTTACACGCCAGGACCTAATCCTCGTGAACAGGAACTGCGCAAGCAATTGCAGCACTGGTGGAAGGAAAAGTATGGATATTAACAAACGATTAAGCCCTCAAAGGCTCAGAAACGCAGGATTTCTGTAAATTTATTTTTCCTAAAATCTTTGAACCATGTACAGGAAATCCGCATGCGTGGGAATCATTTTGCTGGGATGGGTGATGGCCATGAGTCGCTGTACACACCCTGAGCAAACCCAACTCCAGGCTCTCCGGCAACAGGTGCAAAAGCTGCAAGATACGCTGGCATTCATTCGTGCGCATTACAAGCCAGGACTGGGAGAGCTGATGACTACCATCCAATACAACCATGGCAAACTCTGGTTTGCAGGCATAAAACACAATTGGCCCCTGGCTTCCTTTGAGATCGGCGAAATTCGGGAAACCGCACAGACGGCCCAGGAAATTGAGACCGACAGGCCGGAAGTAAAAGATATTCCCATGCTTTATCCTGCTTTGGACAGTGTACAAGCCGCCGTACAAGCTCAGGACGAGGCCCGCTTCAAAAAAGCCTTTAGCTTTTTAACCACAACCTGCAACAACTGCCATAAAGCCAATCATTTTGCCTTTAACATCATTGCCATTCCCACGGCACCTCCGGCCACCAACCAACAATATGGCCCATCCAGTTCCCAATAAGGAAGCGTAGCTTTGTGATTCACTTAAATGGATTTGCCTTGTGAAAAAACCCATAGCTACACGCGCAGATGTCGAAGCACTCGTAAATCTGTTTTACGATCGGGTAAAGGCAGATGAAGTGCTGGGGCCCATTTTTCAGGATGTGGCTCGGGTAAATTGGAATAAGCATTTGCCCATCATGTATGATTTTTGGTGCAGCATTTTGCTGGACGAAGATGTGTACCATCGCAATGCTATGATTCCGCATCTGGAGCTCAACAAGCGTTATCCTTTGCAGGAGGCTCATTTTCAGCGATGGCTGCAGTTGTTTGATGAAACGATAAATAACCATTTTGAAGGAGAGAAAGCAGCATTGGCCAAGCTTAGGGCACATTCCATTGCCGGCGTCATGCGCACAAAATTGGGTTTACTCAAGCAAATTCAAACCACAAATAAACGAACATGAGGTGCTTTAAGCTTGGAAAATTGCTTGTATGGCTGCCTTTGCTGTGGATGCAACCCCGACTGGCCCTTAGTCAGAACCGCCTGCCGGCGGGTCAGGCCCGCCTATCGGCGAGGCTGGCCTTCCCCGCGCGAGATACGGTGGTGGAAAGCCTCGTACAAGCCGTGTCGGCCGATAGCCTGAGGGCTTATGTGCATACCCTGGTGGGTTTTGGCACACGCCATACCCTGAGCACGGAAACCGATCCGCATCGCGGCATCGGTGCGGCACGCCGTTGGCTGATGGATCGCCTGAACACTTACAGCAAGCGGGGCGGGGGCCGTCTTTTGGTGGAAGAAGACCGCTGGATCTTACAGCCCGATGGCAGCAGGGTGCCCTTTGCGCATCCCATAGCCAATATCATAGCCACCCTGCCGGGTACCGACACAGCCGATCATCGTATCTTTATGGCCAGCGCACATTTGGATAGCCGGCGCAGCAACGTGCTTGATTCCATCGGGGACGCACCCGGAGCTAACGACGATGGAAGCGGGGTGGCCGCCTTGCTTGAAATAGCCCGTATCATCGCCGGTCAACATTTCCCGGCTACGATTAAACTGGTATTTTTTAGTGGTGAAGAACAAGGCCTCTATGGATCACGTCACCTGGCCGAACGAGCCGCTCAGGAAGGATGGCCTATTGCTGCCTTGTTAAACAACGACATCATTGGCCAATCTACCGCAAGCGAAACCCTTCAACAAGATAACACCCGAATAAGGGTATTCAGCGAAACCATTCCCGCCGCCGAAACACCGCAACAGGCCAGGATGCGGAAGCTTACCAACGGCGACAACGATAGTCCATCACGTGAACTTGCCCGCTACATCCATGATGTGGCCAAGGCATACATCCCCAATTTGACGGTAGAACTGATTTATCGGCCCGACCGTTTTTTGCGGGGCGGAGATCATTTACCCTTCCAGCAAAAAGGATATACCGCCGTGCGCCTTACAGAATATTATGAGAATTTTACCCATCAACATCAGGATATCCGCACCGAGGATGGCATTACCTATGGCGATCTTCCACAATTTATGGATTTTGAATACTTGCGCAAAAACGCCGCCCTTAATTTGGCCACGCTGGTTAACCTGGCAAAGGCACCCGATCAACCTGCTCATGCCTGGCTGAGTGCGGGAGAGCTGGGCAATCGCACCACACTCCACTGGTCAGCTCCGGCTCACGGCCAATACGTGGTGTATCGCATTCTGATGCGGGATACCGATGAGCCTCTCTGGCAAAGGGAATTTTTCACCACCGATACCACCATAACCTTGCCTTATTCCAAGGATAATGTGTTTTTTGCGGTACAGGCCATTGGCCCAGACGGTAACCCGAGCTTACCCGTTTTCCCAGCCGTTGGCCGGTAAGCAAATTTTTCTTGCCATATTGTTATACGGGCAGGGAGCTAAGCAGTTGCAGAGATGAAAAAGGTTTTAATCCTCACGATTATAGGATGGGTGAGCTTGAGGCAGCTACCTAAGGTCTATGCCCAGCCTGTGCCGCTGCGGTTGCAACCCGATGGCTCCACTTATCTCGTCCATCTGTTGAATGCCAGCATGTGGGATAAACTTTTTCCGAACCGATATGGCAAAGCCCATTTGGGGCCCAATGCAGCCGATTCCGGCAAAAAAGATTTTTATACTTTTTCGGCCTTTGTGGCCGCTGCGCGCAAGTTTCCCAACTTTCTGGGGCAGGGCAATGCTGTTACCCGGCGCAGGGAATTGGCCGCATTTCTGGCTCATGTGGCCCAGGAAACATCGGGCGGCTGGGATCAGGCACCGGGAGGATACCTGAAATGGGGCTTGTATTTCACTGAGGAGCAAGGTTGCATGCAGGGATGTCTGCAATATAGTGTTGCCAATGCCATCTATCCGCCGGTGCCCGGTGTGTCGTATCATGGGCGAGGGCCTTTGCAGATAAGCTATAATTATCTGTATGGCATGTTCAGCGAGGCCTGGTATGGTAGCAAAGACAGCCTCTTGCTGCATCCCGAGCGATTGTCACAGGATGCAGTGCTGGCCTTTGCTTCGGCCATTTGGTTTTGGATGACATCCATTGCCAACAAACCTTCCTGCCATGCCGTGATGACGGGGCAATGGACGCCCTCTGCTGCCGACAGTGCCGCCGGTCGTTTACCCGGTTTTGGCACTACCCTGAACATTATCAATGGAGGCGTGGAATGTGGGCATCCTCCGTCAACAGAAACCTTGCATCGCTATGCTTTTTATCAATACTTCTGCAGCAAACTCCATGTGAGTCCCGGAGATAACGTCAGCTGCACTTATCAGCAACCCTTTTCTAATCATCCATAACATGATGGCATCGTCTTCCCTGGCGGATATCCTGTTTCATTGCCGATCTTTTGATCAACTCAGTCCCGCAGCATTGTATGCGATCTGGCAATTGCGCAATCAGGTGTTTATTGTGGAACAACAATGTGCTTACCTGGACGCCGATGATAAAGATCAGCAAGCTTATCATCTCATGGGTTATGTAGCCACCGAAAATCGCTTGATTGCCTACACCAGGTTATTGCCACCAGGCAGTCGTTTCCAGGAAATGTCTATCGGCAGGGTGGTGGTGCACCCCGATTATCGCAGCAAGGGATTAGGCACCCTGTTGATGCAAAAAAGCATAGCAACCATTCAGCTTCTCTATGGTGAGGGCCCTATCCGCATCGGTGCCCAGCAGTATCTGGAAAGTTTTTATCAGTCTCTCGGGTTTGTAACTTGTAGTGCCACTTATCTGGAAGATGGCATTCCGCATGTGGAAATGATTTGGCATCCACCAAATTGATGGTAAATATAGCATTTGGAAAATGCGATAAAATGCTGTTTATTTACCATCGTCTTTAACGCATTGCATATGGAAAATTCAGCCTCAGCGCAACCATCGCTTCAGATAGAAGAAGCAGCTATTGTAGCATTAAAACAAGCAGCTTCATGGGCCAGGTTCATTGCCATCGTGGGTTTTGTCTTCGTGGGATTATTGGTGTTGTGTGCTATCGCCGCAGTGATGGCTACTAATTTCATCAATACCTTTTATGGATTTTCTGTGGGCCCGCTCATAGGGTTGTATTATCTTTTCATTGCTTGCATTTATTTTATCCCGACACGATGGTTGTATTTATTTTCCTTGAAAACCCAGAAAGCCATTCAGGGAAAACAAATGCATGAACTCACGCATTCGTTCAGCCATCTGAAATCTTATTTTGCATTTTTTGGTATCCTGCTTTTAATTGTGTTGTTACTAATTATCATCAGTATTATTGGTATATTGATTGGTGTGTCACTTCAGGGATGATGGTTTCTTATGAAAAATGTAGGCGGTTTGGAATAAAGGAATCCGAAAGAATAGGGAATAGTTAAAATCAAAGGCTTGCCTGTTGCTTCCCTTGCCAAATCCGGGAATTACATAAGGTGGTACATTTGTTTTCCGTTCGGGATGATTGAGTAAGGTTCTGCCGCGGACAGACCATCCTAAATCAACATACTTCGCAATTTGAATTTTTAATCCGGCTACTATTTCCAGCCATAATCCCTGAACGGTTTGACGAGGGATGCTGCCATCCACGTTTCCCCAAATGGTATCGGTGATATGATAATGCTGAACGGTTTGCTGTAACACGGCATGCCCTAAGCGAAAACCAAAATAGGCTATATCGTGGCGATACGGGTTGGATTCGGAAGGTAAAATATTTTTATCTATTCCAATCCTGTAGAAATATCCATGGCTTTGGTATTGGAATAAGTCCGTTTTATCAATATGCATTTGGTGATACCCTAATTCTATTACACCATACCAGTTAGGGATAATCTGCATATCTGCTGAGGCCTCCACATCCCTTCTGCCGGGTTGCAGGAAGGGCATGGCTATTCGGCTAAGATCTAATCCTATACGAAGATCGTGTGCCACCATGATCACACTATCATGCCGGGCAATGATTGCCGTGTCTTTTGCTGCTGTTACCGTATCGGTCTTTTGCTGAGCCAGCCCGGCCTGCACAATCCACAGGCTAATAAAACAAACGAATATGTTCTTCATGAATGTTGATCACCGATTTATTGACGATGGATGCAGAATCAATATGATGAGTGGTATACCGCATAGTATCAATGGCAAAAAAGGTTACAAAGCCACATCCGGGGGAAAGCAATTTTTGTTGACGAGCATAGTAAATCAAAATGGTGTCAGCGGTATTTGATGTATCCGGTTGAATGATGAATCCGCTTGAATCGGCTAACTGATTGAGTGGAAGAGCAATGCTTTGCACAATACTGCTGTCTATCAGCAATACAGGTGGTTGATGCAGGGTTTTCACAAATGCAACAGATAAGGATGTATCATGATATTGCGTGCTATCTATTTGATGATAAAACCCAATACCAAGTTTCACGTCTGTAGGTTCTTCACAAATATGAATATCCTGATTGCAGGCTGCAATGATTGAAAGGAGACAAACCATTATCCACAGCCTGAGATGCATGTAGTTTGTTGTTTTCGCGAAGATAGGAGAAATGAATGGATTGCGTGTATCCAGCAAGATATCTTCGTTTGCCTGGTTATGCGTGTAATTCTTGTTTGAGATAGGCTCCGGTATAACTTTCCGGATGACGGACTATTTCTTCTGGTGTGCCTGTGCACACGATCCGGCCACCTCCTTCACCGCCTTCTGGTCCTAAATCAATGATATGATCAGCCACTTTAATCACATCCATATTGTGTTCGATCACCAATACGGTATTGCCGCGGTCGACGAGTTTTTGCAACACATCCAGCAAGTGTTGGATATCCTGGAAATGCAGGCCTGTTGTAGGTTCATCAAGGATATAAAATGTGCGGCCCGTATCTTTTTTGCTTAATTCCGTAGCCAGTTTCACCCGTTGAGCTTCGCCACCGGAAAGCGTTACGGCTGATTGCCCCAGGGTAATATACCCCAGTCCTACTTCCTGCAGTACTTTGATTTTGCGGTACAGATAAGGAATTGATTGGAAAAAATCTACAGCCTCGTCGACGGTCATATCCAGCACATCGGCAATAGACTTGCCTTTATAACGGATTTCCAAGGTTTCCCGGTTGTACCGTCGGCCATGGCATTGTTCGCAAGGCACATATACATCGGGCAGAAAATTCATTTCAATAGTTCGCCAGCCGGCACCCTCACAGGTTGGGCAACGGCCGGCCTTTACATTAAAGGAAAATCGGCCTGCATGGTAGCCGCGGATTTTGGATTCAGGAAGTTGAGCAAATAGCTGCCGGATATCGGTAAAAAAACCGCAATAGGTAGCAGGATTGCTGCGGGGCGTGCGACCTATGGGCGATTGATCAATTTCAATCACTTTATCGATGTATGCTAATCCTTCTATTTTCTCATAGGGTAATGGCTGCGTGCGGGATCCGTAGCAATGTGCTTGCAGGATAGGGAAAAGGGTTTCATTAATCAAAGTGGATTTGCCGCTGCCGCTCACACCCGTGACGCAGATAAAGGTTCCGAGCGGGAAGCTCACGTTTATTTTTTTCAGGTTATTGCCACGGGCTCCATACAGTTTTAGGTAAAGGCCATTGCCAGTTCTGCGCCGCGCAGGTATAGCAATTTGTCGTTCACCTCGCAGGTAGGCAGCCGTGAGGGTGGGCAATTGTTGAAATGTCAGGGGATGGCCTTGGCCCACAATGTGGCCGCCATGCACGCCAGCGCCGGGACCAATGTCGATGATGTAGTCCGACTCAAGCATGATGTCCCGGTCGTGTTCCACCACAATCACGGTATTCCCCATTTGGCAAAGTGATTTGAGCGATCGGATCAGGCGATGATTGTCGCGCTGATGCAGGCCAATGCTGGGCTCATCCAGGATATAAGTAATGCCCATGAGTTGGGAGCCGATCTGGGTTGCTAGCCTGATGCGTTGTGACTCACCGCCGCTCAGGGTTTTGCTGGGACGGTCGAGTGTCAGGTATTCCAATCCTACCTGCAACAGAAAATGCAGCCGATCATGAATTTCTTTCAACACATCATGCGCAATCTTCAGCTGGCGGTTGTTTAAATGCCTGGGCAGCTCATCAAACCAATGCTGCAGCTGTCGCAGATCCATAGCACTGAGCTCGGCGATATTTTTCTGATGAATCTTAAACCAAAGGCTTTCTTTTTTTAGGCGGGTGCCCCCACATTCCGGACAGGGAGCCAGCTTCATGAATCCTTCGGCCCAGCTGCGCACCATGTCTGACGGGCTTTCATAAAAATACCGCATCACCTGATTGGCCACTCCTTCAAAGCCCGTTTCATAAGGCTGATAGAAATCTTCCCCGCCTGCCGGCGAGGCAGGTTCAAAGCCCAGATCCACCGTCACCTTTTCTTCCTCACTGCCATAGAGCAGGAGGTTCAGGATCTTCTTGGGCAGGTCTTTGATGGGTGTGCGCAGGGAAAAACCGTGTTTGCGGGCCAGTTGCTGGATTTGTTTAAAGATAAAATTATCCTTTATCTCTCCCAGCGGCGCCAGTCCTCCCTCTTCAATAGATTTTTCCGGATCGGGGATGATGGCATCCATATCAATTTGATAGATGGCGCCAAGGCCCTTGCAGCGGGGGCAAGCCCCGTAGGGTGAGTTAAACGAAAAGGTGTTGGGCGAAGGCTCTTCATAGGAAATACCGGTATCGGCGCACATCAGGTGTTTGCTAAATACCTGAACCGCATCATGCCCTTGCGCTAACACATAGATCAATCCCTTGCCCATGTCCAGCGCCTTTTGTACGCTTTGTGTGATACGGGTTTGTTGATCTTTTTCCACTTGTACGCGATCCACCACCAGCTCAATGTCGTGCACTTTATACCGATCTACCTGCATTTTGGGCACCAATTCCCGGATTTCTCCATCCACCCGCACTTTCAGATAACCCTGTTTGCGCAGCTGTTCAAACAATTCCCGGTAATGGCCTTTTCTTCCCCTTACCACGGGCGCCAGCAGGGTAAGCTTCTGATGCAGAAATTTTTTAAACAGATGCCGGATGATTTCCTCTTCTGAGAAACGAATCATTTTTTTACCCGTATGGTAAGAATAGGCTTCGCCAATGCGGGCAAACAGAAGACGCATGAAATCATATATCTCGGTGACTGTGCCTACGGTAGAGCGGGGACTTCGGCCTGTGGTCTTTTGTTCAATGGAAATAACGGGCGACAGGCCGGTGATCTGATCCACATCCGGCCGTTCCAGTTCGCCTATGAATTGCCTGGCATAAGAGCCAAAGCTTTCCAGATAGCGTCGTTGCCCTTCGGCATAGATGGTATCAAATGCCAGTGAGGATTTACCGCTGCCGCTGACACCTGTAATGACCACCAATTTATTTTTGGGAATGGTCACGGAAATATTCTTCAGGTTGTGCACCCTGGCGCCTTGTACCACAATGCCTTCTTCTTCGGTTATCGGAGCAGAAGAAACAGCTACAGCTGAATGAGGCAGGGTTGATGCTTCAGTTGGTTTCTGGTTCATGCCCTAAAATTCACGCTTGCTTATTACAAAACTACGGAGCTAAAGGTTTTCTTAGGCGCGGGTGAGAAGGGCCTGACAGAAAAAAGAAAAAGGATGGAAATCCATCCTTGCTGGCGGTGAGGGCGGGATTCGAACCCGCGGTGGCGCTTTGGGCACCACGACGGTTTAGCAAACCGCTCCTTTCGGCCTCTCAGGCACCTCACCAGATAGGGTTTGCAAATATAGGATTTTCTGTTCAGCTTTTACAGGGCCGAGAGTTGCACTTTTTGTTGGAGTTCCATGAGCATTTCCCGGAAGGCCGGATCGGTCTCCATCAGGTCTTTCACCGTTTGGCAGGAATGGATGACGGTGGTATGATCCCGGCCGCCAAAATGCTCGCCGATAGTTTTTAAAGAATTCTTGGTAAATGACTTGGCCAGATACATGGTAATTTGCCGGGCCTGCACAATTTCCCGTTTGCGGGTTTTTTCCAGCAGTTTTTCATAGGGCACACCCAGATGGTCACACACCATGCGTTGGATGGCTTCGATGGTGATTTCTTTGGAAGAGGTTTTGATAAATGATTTCAAGACTTTCTTAGCCAGGTCAAGGTCAATTTCTTTTCGGTTCAGGGAAGATTGGGCCAGCAAGGAAATAAGGGCTCCTTCCAACTCCCTTACGTTGGTTTGGATATTGTAAGCAATATATTTCACCACTTCCTTAGGCATTTCCAGGCCATCGTTGCGCATTTTGTTTTCCAGGATTTCCATGCGGGTATCAAAATCGGGCACCTGCAGGTCGGCACTCAACCCCCAGCGGAAGCGGCTCAACAGGCGTTCCTGTACCTTTTCCAGATCTTTTGGAGGCTTATCGGAAGTAAGCACTAATTGTTTGCCCGATTGATGCAGGTGATTGAAGATAGCAAAAAAGGCATCTTGGGATTTTTCTGCATTCGCAAAAAATTGAATATCATCCAGAATTAATACATCTATGAGCTGATAAAAGTGAATGAAATCATTGATAGCGTTATGTTTGGAATGGTCAATGAACTGGTTGATGAATTTTTCGGTGCTCACATAAAGTACGGTTTTGTGGGGATGCAGTTTTTTCACGGCGTTGCCCACAGCTTGGGCCAGATGCGTTTTACCCAGTCCCACCCCGCCATAGATGACCAAAGGATTAAATGAAGTAGCCCCGGGTTTTTCGGCCACGGCTTTTCCCGCCCGACGTGCCACCCGGTTGCAGTCGCCTTCAATGAATGTTTCAAATGTGTAATGCGGGTTGAGTTGAGAATCGATTTGAATGCGCTTCAGACCGGGAATGACAAAAGGATTTTTAACCGGTGTGCTTTGTTGAAATAAGGGAAAATCCACTTCATTTTGCGTCTGAGGCCTATCGTAATGGGTGGGCATGTCCACCGTTGCGGGATGGCGTTGGGGTGAGCCCTTTTCCACCACGATCCGATATTCCAGCCGGGCATCTTTTCCCAGTTCACGCCGCAAAATTTTAGCCAACAATTCCACATAATGCTCCTCCAGGTACTCATAAAAAAACTGGCTGGGTACCTGAATCGTCAACACATTGTTTTCCAGCTTAACAGGCTTAATGGGTTCAAACCAGGTTTTGTAAGGTTGCCATTCCACAATATCCCGGATAATACTCAAGCATCTCTCCCATAC
>JADGHY010000053.1 GCA_019683625.1 Thermoflavifilum sp.
ATTCTTGAATTCAGTGAATTGCTTCCTTCTCTTAATGAAATATTTATCCGTACCGTACAGCAACAAACCATACATGCTGCTGCTGAAACCACTTAAATCATTTTCATATATGCTGCAAACTTGGCTAGTACTTAAAAGAGAATATTGGACGCGGGTACGCAAGAAATCATTTATTATCATTACCTTATTGGTACCTTTTTTATTCATAGGTTTTATTGCCCTGGAAGTTTATCTGGCTGCAGGCGGAAAGCCGCAGCGTCTCCAGCTTGCCGTGATGGACAATAGCCATTTGTTTGATACCCTGTGGCAGGATAATGCGCAGTTTCGTTTTCTGAAAATTCAGCAACAGATACCTAACGATTCTCTTGCAACTTATGCCAATACTCATGGAGTGGATGGATTGCTGTTTATTCCCGATACGCTCAATGTCTTGCATCCTTCCGGGATCAGGTACTACAGCCAAAAGAAGTTGCCTTTGGAAAGTTATCTTGGCTTAAAAAGCATGCTGGAAGAAGCGATCCAGCATATTCGCCTGACACAGTTGCATGTGAACATGATGATGGTAGATAGTGTAAAGCAGGCTATCCAGGTAACCATTGATCAGCCTTTAACCCAGGCATCTGAGTTGCAGGCAGGTGTATCGATAGCTGTGGCCATGATTGGTGGTTTTTTAATTTATTTCATTTTAATTTTTTTCGGGGTGTCGGTAATGCGTGGTGTCATGGAAGAAAAGGTGAGCCGCATTGCAGAAGTGATAGTATCATCCGTGAAACCTTTTCAGCTGATGCTGGGCAAGATCTTAGGCATTGCTGCAGTGGGGTTAACTCAGTTTTTCATCTGGATCGTGCTCATCCTGTTGTTATGGGGCTTTTTGCATCCATCATTACCCGATATGCAAACACAGGTACAGGGCATGCAACAAGTGGCCAATGCAGCACCGGGGCAAATGCAGATGATACAATCCATATCAACAGAACTCTTAAAATTACCCTTGCTGGAAATAGTCATCTGTTTTATCCTGTACTTTTTAGGAGGATATTTTTTGTATGCCAGTTTATTTGCAGCCGTTGGCTCGGTGGTCGATCAGGATGCATCTGATGCCCAGCAGCTTACTTTTCCAATTACCTTGCCCATTCTGATTTCTTTTCTGATTGCCCTGCGGGTAGCACGCGATCCCGAAAGCCCACTGGCTATTTTCACCAGCCTATTTCCTTTTTCTTCGCCATTGGTGATGGTGGCTCGTTTGCCTTATGGTGTCCCCTGGTGGCAATTAGCGGTGTCATTGGTATTGCTGGCCATTACCTTTTTATTTACCACCTGGATAGCGGCAAAGATTTATCGTACGGGCATTTTATTGTACGGCAAGAAGGTGACGCTGAAAGAAATTGCCCGTTGGGCATTTCGGCGAAAATGAGTTCAGAAACAATAGGCATTAGCTTCGCGCAGGGCTGCTGCAATGCGCCGGCGAGCCTGCTTGGTATTGCAGGGAATAACCTTGCAGAACCTGCGGATGGCCGATTGCAGGATACGCAGTTCATCACCTTCGGCAAAAGCCACCAAAGCTTCGTTTGCCTGTTGTTGGATGCGATAAACAGCGTCGGCTACAAACACCTGTGCCAGCAGGGGATAGAGTGAATCGGGCTGCTGACGGGCTATTTTTTCCGCACGCAACACACTGCTTTCTGCCAGATAAATGTCCATGATCATGTCTGATAAGGCCATTAAGATTTCCTGTTCATCTTCCAGTTTTTGCATAAATTTTTGAACGGCAGCGCCGGCAATGAGCAAGACGAGTTTTTTCCATTGGGCAATATGGTGTTGCAAAGCGGAAAAGTTGAGCTGGTCGGGCGTTGTGGCCAGGGAAGGGGGAGCCAGCAATTCATCTTGTGCCGATTTAGCAGCCTGCAGCAGCGGCAAGCGGCCCTGCATGGCTCTTTTGATAAGCATGTCCAGGATTAACAAGCGGTTGATTTCGTTGGTACCTTCAAAGATGCGGTTGATACGCGAGTCGCGATAGGCGCGGGATACAGGATACTCTTCGCTGAATCCGTTACCACCATGGATCTGCACGGCTTCATCGACCACATAATCCAGCATTTCTGATCCGCAGACTTTCAGGATGGCACATTCCACGGCATATTCTTCGGCAGCCTGCAGCAAAGCTTTTTCGTAGGCGGTTCCCTGTGCAAGCGACTCTTTTTCCAAAGCATCAATAAGCTGGGTGGTGCGATAGAGGGCCGATTCGCAGGCAAAAAGCCTGACGGCCTGTTCGGCAAGTTTATACTGAATAGCACCAAAGCTGGCGATGGGTTTGCGAAACTGTTCGCGGTTATTGGCATATTGTACACTGAGTTCGATGGCTTTTTTGGCGGCTCCTACTGCAGCAGCGCATAATTTTTGCCGGCCAATGTTCAGGATATTGAAGGCAATCACATGACCCTTCCCGATTTCTCCCAACAGTTGGCTGGCGGGTATGGCGCAATCCTGAAAAAAGAGTTGGCGTGTGGAGGAGCCTTTGATGCCCATCTTATGTTCTTCTTCGCCAAAGCTTAGTCCGGGTGTCTGGCGTTCGACGATGAAGGCGGAAAAGCCCTGATGTTTATCGGTTGCACCTTCTACTTTGGCGAATACCGTGAAGATATCGGCAAAGCCGGAATTGGTAATCCATATTTTTTGTCCGTTCAGGATAAATTGCGAGCCATCGGCACTTCTGCGGGCCGTGGTTTTGCCGCTCAGGGCATCGGAACCCGCGCCGGGTTCGGTGAGGGCATAGGCACCTTTAATAGCTCCTGTGGCCAATCCGGGCAGGTATTTCTGCTTTTGTTGGGGTGTGCCAAAATACAGGATAGGCAGCGTGCCGATGCCGGTATGTGCCGCCATAGCCACGGCAAAAGAATGGCCGGCGCCTACGGCCTCATTGATAAGGGTAGCCGTAATGAAATCCTTGCCCATGCCGCCATAGGCTTCGGGAAGTGCCGCCCCCAGCAGTCCCAGCTCACCAGCTTTGTCGAGCAACGACTGCATGAGGCCGGGCTCCTGGCGATCAATCCGTTCCAGCAAAGGCCAGATTTCTTTTTCAATGAATTGATGCGCCATCTCATAAATCATGCGCTGTTCTTCGTCAAAATCTTCCGGAGTGAAAATGGTTGCATCGGAGGGGCGGATTAAAAATTCCCCTCCTTTCAGGGTTGCAGGAGCAATAGTTTCCATAACCGAATTTTGATAGGAAGTTAAGCAATTATCTGCAAACACAGGGTAATTTGTGTCAGCCGAATTTCTTTTCTGTTGAAGGCATTTGCAGGAAAGGAAATAAATATTGAGTTTTGTCGGGTGCAGGATTTATGGTGGCATACCGATGGATGGCAATGGCATGGGCTGCAATGGGGATCGGGCAGCAGCCTGTTAATTTGTTTTCATGGGTTTGGGGAAGATGCCTTCCGTTTTGAGGTATTGGAAAAAGCGTTGGGCAACGATTTTACCATTGTAGCCGTAGATCTGCCTTTTCATGGATCTACACGCCCGGTAAAAGAAACTGATATGACCCCTCAGCCCATGCTGTGGAGGGCATGCATTCAACGGGTATTGGAACAATTTCATCAACCTCATTTTTCATTACTGGGATACAGCCTGGGCGGGCGTATATGCCTGCAGCTTATTCAGCAAATACCGAACCGGATAAAGCAGCTGATATTGCTTGCACCGGATGGGTTGCACCACAATTGCTGGTTCTATTTCTTGACCCGAACCTATGTGGGACAAAAATTGTTTCGCTGGCATGTGGATCATCCTAGGATGTTTTTTACCATCACCAAATGGTTGCAAAGCCTGCATTTGCTTGCTCCGAGTTTTAAAAAATTTTTGGAGCTGCAAATGGATACAAGAGCCAAGCGCATGCAAGTATGGCTGAGCTGGAATAGCCTGCGGTATTTTATTCCAGATATGAAGCAGGTGAAAAAACATCTTGAGCAATATCAAATTCCCTGTTATCTTTTTTTCGGAAAATACGACAGGGTGATTAAGCCAGCTTATGGAAAACCATTTTGTAAAGACCTTAGTCGGGCACGTATGTTTGTGTTGGATTGCGGACATCAATTGCTTACGGCAGAAACAGCATTGGTTATCAAACAACAATTAGACCTACATTCATGATAGCAATAGATATCCTGATTTTGCTGGCAGCCGCATACGGGGTATTGATGGGCATTTACCGGTATGGTTGGAATCATTTGCCCATATATCATGTTCCCGCATTGCAAGAAAGCGATGCGGTAAGCGTATCTGTAGTGATTCCGGTACGAAACGAAGCAGCACACATTCAGCAATGCTTGCTTGCGATATGCCGGCAGCAGTATCCCGCTGAAAAAATGGAAATTCTGGTGGTGGATGATGATTCCACTGATGATACCGTGCATCGGATAGGGGAGATACAAGATACCCGTATCAAGCTGTTGCGTGTGACGGATAGGGCACTGCAACTATCGCATCTGCAGGCTCCCAAGAAAAGAGCCATTGAGCTGGGCATTGCACATGCGCGGGGAGAGTTGATTATCACTACTGATGCAGATTGTGTGGTGGGCCCTTGCTGGATAAAAACCATAGCAGGCTTTTATCGTGAGCATCAGGCCATTTGCATGGCTGCGCCGGTGATTTACACGGATGAAAAGACTTTCTTTGATATTTTTCAATCTTTAGATTTCCTGACGATGCAAGGCATCACGGGAGCTACGGATTATCTGAAAATGGGTACCATGTGCAACGGTGCTAATCTGGCTTATTCCCGAAAGGCTTTTTATGAAGTAGATGGTTTTAGAGGTATTGATGGATTGGCTTCCGGAGATGATATGTTGTTGATGTATAAATTATACTGTGCTTATCCCGATCGGGTATTTTACGTGAAGTCTTCCGAAGCAGTGGTGAAAACAAAGCCGGTGAAAGGTTGGAAAGCTTTCTGGCACCAGCGGCTACGATGGGCATCCAAAGCCAGTAAATTCGATGATCGGCGATTGACCTGGGTGCTTGCAGGCGTATATCTCTGGAATCTTTCATTTTGTGTATTGTTTGTTGCAGGCTTTTTTCACATGCAATGGTGGATATGGGGTATGCTGTTGTTGATCTATAAGACGGCCGTAGAGCTTTACTTTTTGTGGCCTGTAGCAGCTTTTTTTCAAAAGAAAAGCTTGTTGAAATATTTTTTTCCGGGACAATTCTTGCATATTCCATACATTGTAAGTACGGGCCTGTGGAGCCTCTGGGGCCGGTATCAATGGAAAGACCGAACATTGAAATGAACGAGTATGCGATGGGGTATTGAATTCTTTTCATCGGCAGTTCATCGGCCCTGGGAGGCAGACGCTTATTGGTGGCAGGTGATTCAAGACATGGCTGCCTTGTCGGGTCAGGCAGAAATTATTTGCCTCACCCATCAGGCTGCCACGCAACCCTCGCCGGGCTGGCGCCAGCGGCAAGTTTCAGCTGTTGTGCACAGGTGGGCACCTTTCTTATTTTACCGATGGTGGAAACAGCAACAGCCGGCATGCGTTTTTGCCGTGCATCGGCCGGCGGGCCTGCCTCGCTGGCGGGCAGGCGTGGGTGGGCAGATACCTTGTATCCTGTACGTGAGTCCGGATGACGGATATCCTGGAAATGGCCTTAGTCTTCACACAAAGGGGTTTCAACAATTGTGGGAAAAACTTCACGGACGCAAGCATTTGGTGATTTGTCCTTTCCCAATAGCAAGCCATTGGATATCTTCTTTACATCATGTAAACCTATATCCCGTGCCGGAGGCCATATTTCAGCCATGCAGCTGGGAAGCAGAGCAACAGCGCCGCATGCAGTTTGCCGCAGGGCATCCTTATTTCTTGTCAACGGCTGTTCCGGTACAGGATCCCAAGAGAGTGGTAACCTGGCTAAAGGCTTTTTCGGTGTTGAAAAAACGGTTGCAATCGTCTGTGAAATGGATTTGGGTACTTGACCGACGGCAATTTCTGCAGGCCGAGCGTATCTTGCTGGGGTATGCCTTTCGGCAGGATGTGCTTTTGCACGATGTGGAGGAACCAGCTACGCTTGCCGCCATCACTTCTTCGGCTTATGCTTATTTGGCTATTGGCCCGATGCGGCTCCAGTGGCGGATGATCCTAGCATCCTTGTACAGCGAGGTGCCGGTCATGGCCGTCGCCCATCCGGCATATCAGGCCCTGGCTGAGCCTGCAGGATTATGGATTTCGCAGGAAGATGTGGAAATCATTGCTGCACACTGGCTCAGGCTCTATCAGGATGAGTATCTGCGCAAAAAACTGGTACAGGCCTGCCAGCAACAGCGTGGTTTCACCTACGATAGTTTTTTGCACACCCTGCTGTCCCATGTACAATCTATGCAGGCCCCTCCCACTCCCTGAAATCGTAGTACATTTGTTCAAATTCTTTACAAACGATGCAACAATCCCGGATTGAGATTCAGGTTGCGCTGGATGAAGCACGCATTCCGGAAGCTATTTCCTGGCAAGCCAGCGATACGACTGCGGCCGAACCCCGCGCCGCCAAGGCCATTCTGCTTTCCCTGTGGGACAGGCAAACCCGCACTTCCCTGCAAATGGACTTGTGGACAAAAGAAATGCGCATGGACGAGATGGCCGATTTTTTGTTTCAAACATTGATAGGCATGGCCGATACTTTTGAACGCGCCACACATTATACTCAGCTTTCCACGCGTCTGAAAAACTTTGCCCACGAGTTCCTGGCCGATTTTGTGAAAACACAGCAACAGCAGCCATCTCCAGATTCTTCATCCGCATAAAATCTTCCGTTATGGCATTAGAACAGCAAATTAACGAAGGCATCAAAGCAGCTATGAAGGCCAAAGATGAAGCAAGGCTTCGTGCGTTGCGGGCCATTAAATCGGCTATCCTTCTCGAAAAAACGGCAGAGGGCAGATCGGGTGAACTTACCGAGGCCGACGAGTGGCGTATGCTCCAAAAAATGGCCAAACAACGCCGGGAATCGATGGAAATTTATCAGCAGCAACACCGGGACGATCTGGCACGCAAAGAAGCCGAAGAGCTGGCAGTGATAGAAGAATTCTTGCCCAAGCCTATGGATGAACAAGCCTTAACGGCTGCCTTGCAGGAAATCATCAAACAGGTGGGCGCCAAGGCTCCTTCCGATATGGGTAAGGTGATGGGTGTAGCCACCCGGCAGCTGGCGGGCAAAGCCGATAACCAGACCATTGCTCGCCTGGTGAAAACACTGCTCCAGCAGGGGTAATTCTCAGCATGCGCTGCTCATGGGGATAGATATCATATTTGCCCTTTTGGTATTGTTAGCCCTTTACAAAGGCCTCACCCGAGGTTTGGTGATGGCCATAGCAGCTTTTGCAGGCTGGATAATCGGGCTGGCAGCAGCTTTGAAGCTCACTACCATAGTGGCCCATAAACTGGAAACCAGCTTAGGCTGGGCACATCTGGCCTGGTTGCCCGTTGTGGTGTGCGTATTGCTGTTTGTGGCCGTTGCCTTGCTGGTGCATCTATTGGGCAAAGGGGTGGAACGCGGCCTTCAGCTTGCCGCCCTGGGATGGCTCAATCGGCTGCTCGGGTTTTTGTTGTATTTATTTATGTATCTCATTATTTTCAGCATTATCCTGTGGTTGGGCAACCAGCTTTACTTGATTTCACCCACCACCAAGGCACATTCTGAAGTGTATCGCTGGGTGGCCCCGCTTGGCCCGTTTGTCATCGATGAGATAGGCAAATGGTTGCCCTTTTTCAGCCATATGTTTCAGGATCTGGAACATTTTTTTGAACAAGTGGGTCGGCAGATGCAGCCTGCATAGCCACTTTCAGCCGGGCTTCATCATGATTTCATGTACCTGAAGGATAAAAAAGTTTATTTTAGCGGCATAAATAAGGATCGGGGAATGGATTATGAGATAAAAACACATGGCAAATTCAGGTTTGTGGAAGAAGGGGAGGGAGAGCCTTTGATATTGCTTCATGGGCTGTTTGGAGCCCTGAGCAATTTCAAGGATTTACTCGAATATTTTCGGCATCATTGTAAGGTAATCATTCCCATCCTTCCGCTTTATGATTTGAATATTCTGGATACTTCTGTGGGCGGCCTTGCCAAATATGTGCATCGTTTTATTGAAGCCAGAAATTATGGTTCGGTGCACATGCTGGGAAATTCACTGGGCGGGCATGTGGCCTTGATCTATGCCCTGCATCATCCGGAAAACCTGAAGACCCTTATCCTTACCGGTAGTTCGGGCCTGTTTGAAAACGGCATGGGCGAAACCTATCCCAAACGCGGAGATTATGAATACATTCGTAAAAAAACGGAATTAACGTTTTATGATCCGCGTGTGGCCACCAAAGAACTTGTGGATGAAGTATTTGAAATTGTCAACAACCGCTTTAAGGCTTTGAAAATCATTACCCTTGCCAAATCGGCCATCCGCAATAACCTGGGCGAGGAACTCAGGCAAATTCAGGTGCCTGTATTGCTCATCTGGGGCAAAAATGATACCATCACTCCTCCGCTGGTAGCAGAAGAGTTTCACCGATTGCTTCCCCATTCTGAACTCCATTATATTGACAAATGCGGGCATGCCCCCATGATGGAAGTGCCCGATGCCTTTAATGCCATTTTACATGAATTCCTGAAAAAGCACGCTGATGGAATAAAATAATTCTTTTGCCAAGCAGGCAACAAGAGCTTGAGAAAATCCGTTAATCTTGTATAAATTGCATGGCATGGTGGTGAGCCAAATCATATCTGCTCAGCTTAGGCCCTTGCACCCGCATCAGCAGGTGGCGGAAGCTATAGCCAGCATGCACGCCCAACAGGTACACGAATTACCTGTAGTGGCTGAAGATCAGCTTACCCTTCTGGGCGTTGCTACGGAAGCTCTTCTGATGGACTGTGCACCGGCAATGCCGATTCAGGATCTCCTGCAGGAATTGCCTAAAACAGCCGTATCGGTTCAGTCACATCTGTTTGATGTGCTGAAAGTATATCAGGAAAATCAATTATCTGTAATTCCCGTGCTGGATGAAGCCGAGCATTATGTGGGCAGTGTGACGATGCAAACTTTGCTGGAAGGGTTGGCGAAGCTCATGAATGTACAGGAGCCGGGTGCCATCATTCAACTGCAAATGCCCACACACGATTACATGCTTTCCGATATTGCACGCCTGGCCGAGGTAAATGATGTCAGGATACTGGATGTATGCACCATCTACGATGGCATCCACGACATGATCAATGTTTTTCTCAAGACCAATCGCATGGATGTCAATGCCCTGGTGGCTACCTTTTCCCGATATCATTATCAGGTAGTGCAGATATATGCCCAAGAATCAGCCATGGATAGCCTGCGGGATAATTACGATATGCTGATGAATTATATCAATATGTAAACGGTTAGCACGACTGTTGATAGCAGTGAATGATGCCATTTCTATTATCATTTCAGACGCCCGCCGGCGGCTTATTTTCACCTGTATATGGATGCACATCATTTTTCCCTTATGGGCATTTGCCCAGCAAACTCAATTGCCCTCCGTTGGCGAAGTACAACTCCCCGATACTTCATTGCCCGATGATATCCTCATCGTCAGGCATATTGAGATCAGCGGAAATAAAAAAACAAATGATGCCATTATACTGCGTGAGCTGGCCATCCATCCCGGAGATACCATGATCTGGAAACAGGCTCCCAGGCTGCTGGAAGAAGCCCGCCAAAGGGTCATTAACACCTCACTTTTCTTAAGCGTAAATGTGCATTTCAAAAACTGGCAACAGCAACATGTGGATATTGCGGTGGATGTAGTGGAACGTTGGTATATTTTCCCCGTGCCTATTTTCAGCCTTGCCGATCGCAATTTCAACGTCTGGTGGGTGGAGCATCATCATCAACTTAATCGCGTGAATTATGGTATCAATTGTTTTGACAACAACCTTACGGGTAATAATGATCAATTGATTTTCACGGTGCAAGCGGGATACACCTACAAATATGCGCTGGCCTACAACCTGCCGTATTTTGACAAGGTTATGCATGCCGGCTTAGGCCTGGTAGCAGGTTATAGCCGCAATCGTGAAGTAAATTATATCACGCAGGCCAATAAGCAGGTGTATCTCAAAACAGATCAGTTTATTTACAAAAACTGGTATGGAGGGATTAATTTTTCTTATCGGAAAAATATCCGCACACGACATCTGCTTTCGCTTACCTATCATGATGTTTCGGTGGGCGATACTGTAGTAACCCTGAATCCGGATTATTTGCCGCAAGGCACCACCCATCAGCGCTATGTGGGCATTGAATATCGTTTTAGCTACACGGGTGCCGATCACTGGGCCTATCCTTTACGGGGATTTAACCTGATAGTGGATCTTTCCCAGCAAGGTTTGGGCTGGCTGGGACAGGTGCATATGACGCAGCTGCAGCTGATGATGGCGCGTTATATGCCTTTATTCCCCAGAATATATTTGGCTATGGGCTTCCGCACTCAGGTTCAACTGCCGGTTCATCAACCTTATTTTTTGAGACAGGATATGGGATATTATGAAAATTATTTGCGAGGATTGGAATATAATGTTGTGGATGCAAGCGCTTTTGGTATTC
>JADGHY010000054.1 GCA_019683625.1 Thermoflavifilum sp.
CAAGTGGTACAGTGTATTATTGAAATTCCGCAGGGCAGCAAAAGCAAATATGAATTAGATAAGCCCACCGGATTGCTCAAGCTCGACAGGGTATTGTTTTCGGCCGTGCATTATCCGGCAAATTATGGGCTTATTCCTCAAACCTATTTCACCGACAACGATCCGCTGGATGTGCTGGTATTGGCTTCCATGCCTCTTACGCCCTTGTGTATGCTGGAAGCACGTGTGATTGGTTTGATGCACATGACCGATGGAGAAGATGTGGACGATAAGATTATTGCGGTGGCCCATCACGATGCTGCTTTTTTCCATATTCAGGATATACACGATTTGCCAGCTTATGCCATTGCTGAGTTAAAAAATTTTTTTGAAGATTATAAAAAGCTGGAACATAAAACCGTGAAAGTGGGCGATTTTCTGGATAAACAGGCTGCCTATGCATGTATCGAGGAAAGTGTGAAACGATATGCAGAACAATTTGGAAAGCCTCATGCATCATAAACTTGTGTCGGATATGATTTACATAACGAAAATTTTTAAGGATGCGATGGGCCATATTCAGCGATGTGCATGCTAATTTGCCGGCATTGGAAGCTGTTTGGAAAAGCCTGCAACAGCAGGCTCCAGATATGGTGTTTTGCCTGGGCGACCTGGTGAATCAACATGTATGGAATAACGAAGTGGTGGAATTTATTCGCCATCATCGCATCACTACGGTGAAAGGCAATCATGATCAGGGTATTGCAGAAGGAAAAACGGATTTCCCATTTTCTTACGGGTCGCCAGATGCTTTGCGCTGGGGCAGAGAAGCCATTGCCTATACGTTGGCAGAGATTCGTCCGGAAAATCAAACCTTTTTATACCAATTACCCACACAGATAGAGGTGCATTTTACCGATTACACACCGCCTGTTCGTTGCATGCTTACCCATGGCAGTGCTAATTCCATCTATCAATATCTCTTTGAAAATTTGCCGGATAACGAATTAAAAGAAGCCTTAGAAGCAGCGCATGCCGATGTACTGATCGTGGGGCATACGCACAGGCCTTATCACAAAATGTATGATATAGCAGGCCGGGTAAAACATATTATTAATGCAGGCTCTGTCGGACGTCCCAAGGATGGCAACTGGCGGCCGGGGTATGTGATTGTGGACTGGAACAGGCCGAGGAATGGATCAGCTCATGCTTATCTGTCTGTACAGTTTCATCGGGTGGACTATGATCTGAATGCGAGCATCAAAGCCATTCAGGAGAGTCCGCTTTCTTTATACTTTGCTTCTTGCCTGATGCAGGGGCAATAACAAAAACTTCAGTTCATGGTTAGAGCCGAGACAACATTATCGCCCGATCAGATCCGCTCTTTTCAGCGCAGGCGCGCCGTGCGTTTTATCTTATTTTTGGGCATCATCAGTTTGTTTGCCGACATGACTTATGAGGCGGCGCGTGGCATCAACGGGCCTT
Source organism: Thermoflavifilum sp. (assembly GCA_019683625.1). Classification (GTDB taxonomy): domain Bacteria; phylum Bacteroidota; class Bacteroidia; order Chitinophagales; family Chitinophagaceae; genus Thermoflavifilum. The sequence continues at coordinate 1,465 of JADGHY010000054.1, forward strand.
ATTTAGAGATTTTAGGTGCCAGTGCCACCGTAGTGGGTGTGTTTTCGGGTTTGGGTGAATTGATCGGATATGGGCTTCGGCTTTTTTCGGGTTATGTGAGTGATCGGTCGCACCGCTATTGGCTGATGATGTTTCTGGGATATGGGATCAACTTGGTTTCCGTGCCTTTGCTGGCCTGGGCAGGTCATTGGCAATGGGCAGTGGTGTTAATCCTTGCCGAACGGGCGGGCAAGGCCATTCGCAATCCCACCCGCGATGCAATGCTCTCTTATGCGGCTTCCACAACCGGCCAGGGATGGGGATTTGGATTGCATGAACTCATGGATCAGATAGGAGCCACCCTGGGCCCCTTGCTGATGAGTGGGGTGCTGTGGTGGAAGGCAGGTGATTATCACGATGCCTACCTGCTCTTGTTTGTTCCCACGGGGCTGGCTTTGCTGATTTTGCTGATGGCCAACCTCACTTATCCGCATCCACAGGAGCTGGAAGTGAAAGTGGTGCACCTGGATGCCCGGGAGCATTTTGCACCAGGTTTTACCCTGTACACGATTGCCGCCATGTGCCTGGCCGCAGGCTATGCCGATTTTCCCCTGATGGCTTATCATTTTAAACAACATCAACTCTTGGCCGATGCCTGGATTCCCGTGCTATATGCCATGGCAATGCTCACAGAAGGCCTGACCAGCTTGTGGCTAGGCCGTTTGTTCGATCGTCGGGGTATGACCGTGCTGATAGGCATCACCTTTGTCAGTCTCTTGTTTCCCGTATTGGTGTTTTTGTTGCCTATGCCCTGGATCCTGGTGGGCGTGTTGTGCTGGGGATTAGGTATGGGCGCACAAAGCTCGGTGCTGAAAGCAGCCGTGGCCCAGCTTATCCCGCAGCATAAGCGAGCAACGGCCTTCGGATTGTTCGATACCTTGTTTGGCATAGCCTGGTTTGCCGGCAGCAGCCTGATGGGCTACTTGTATGATCGTGCTATTGGGCTCCTGGTGGGCTTTTCCATGTTGCTGCAAATCATTACCATCTTATTGTGGATGCATTTTGTCAGAAAATACGTAAGGCACAAAAGTTAATCTCCATGCATGAACACCTAAGTTTTGCAAAAAAGGAGGGCAACTGGATAGCAGCCATAGATCAGCTTCATCTTCTGGCCGAAGGTTGGATAGATGAACCGCTGATGCGGGAAATCGATGCACTTAGGCAAAAAGCCGCTGAAGAACGATTTTATCTGGTGATGGTGGGTTCATTCAAACGGGGCAAATCATCCCTGATCAATGCCATGTTGGGTTTGCATCTGGCTCCGGTGGCCGTAGTTCCCCTTACGGCTTTAATCACATTGTTTGAATATGCAGATGAGCCTTTTGCCGAGGTGCATTTTACCCATAACCCTCCCAGGTCAATTGCCCTACCTGAAATTGCCGAATATGTGACAGAAGAAAAGAATCCCCAAAATATCAAACAAGTAGCTTATGTGCGCATTGGCTATCCCGCGCCGTTGCTGCGCGAAATGAGCATCGTAGATACGCCTGGCATAGGTTCAGCATTTGAACATAATACCCAGACTACGCTTTCCTTTGTGCCTAAGATTGATGCAGCCTTGTTTGTATTGAGTGCCGATACGCCCGTTTCCAAGGCCGATCTGGAGTTTTTGCAAGCCCTGCATGCGCATGTGCCGCAGATTTTATTTGTGTTAAATAAGGCCGACTTGCTCCAGGAAAATGAACTCATGGAAATCTTGCGATATAATCAAAAGCAAATCCATGCAACGCTGCATGCAGAAAATGATTTCAGCTGGCATGTGGTATCGTGTAAAGATTCTTCTGCAAAATACCCTGTTGATACATTGGTTGCTTATCTGGAACAGCTCATTCGCAGCAGCAAAAAACAGATTCTGGAAAAATCTCTTCAAAATCAGTATCGGCTGCTCTTCCATCAGGTGAGCATGCAGCTGCGTTTGCAACAAGAAGCCTTGCTGATGCCCATTCAGGAACTCGAACACAAACAGCAGCAGCTTGTTCAATCTCTGGCATTAATGCAAAGCCGCCGCGAAGAATTTGAGAACCTGGTGAACAGCCGCATCAAATGGATTCAGCAACAAGTTGATGAAACCATGCAAAAACTTACCCGGGATTTGCGGGAGCAATTGCAACAAACTTATCTGCAACAACCGCAGCACACCTGGCAACTCATGCAAAAGACAGGCATAGCGTTGTTTCAGGAACAACAAACGCATCAATTAATTGAGGCTTTTCAGGCTGCAAAATTGCAGCTGGAACAAACCACACGCGAACAATTCCGGGAATTGCTTGAAACCTATGCTTCCCGTTCGCAAACTTTTTTACACGAACTCACCCAGCATCTGAAATCCTTGTTGGGCATAGACTTTCATCTGATTGCCGATCGCTTTGACCTGAATGTGTATACCGCATTTTATTTTGATTATGGAAAAGGTATGGCTGTGGAATATATTTATCCTGGTTTCTGGATAAAGTTGTCCGGCTCCTGGGCGATAAAACGTTATCTGAGAAAGTTATACAATCACTATCAGCAATTGCTCACCACCAATGCATCGGCAATCATATACGACCTGCAATATAAAATTCAGGAATCCTTTCGGAAATTTCATTATGACCTGCATCAGCATCTTCAGCTTTTAGTGGGCCGTATCCAGCAGATCATTGAAGATACCATCAAACATCGCAAAGCACATAGTGGCCTGGTTCAGGAAAGACTTATGGCCATTGAGCAGCACCTTCAGGCATTATCAGCATGGGAAAATGGCTGAGCCATGGATAAGCAGACGTTATATGATCTTGATATTTTCACAAACGATACAGAAAGCAGCAGTGTATATGAGCGCATTCATCGCTTTACCTTGACGGCAGGCGGAAAAGAGGCCCTGCAGCGGCGAATGCGGGAACCTGTATTTGCGTATGAACAAGTTTGCCGAAACCAACGCACCATCCTTCATCTCATTCAACACCTGGAAGTATGGAAAAAATCCTTTCACGCACAGGAAATCCAATACCTGGAAGATTATTTGCACAGCAATATCACACCCCTTCAGGAAACAGATATCTTCCATATTTGGCTTTATCGCTGGCGATATCCGGCCGATTATGCTTTTCTGGCAAGCAGCATCAGCCGGCTGGCCGCGTTCTTGCAAAAGCTGTATCCTTTTTCCAAAGCATTATCCGAAGCAGGCGTAGCGGAAGTATTGACTGACTTACATCAGCTCATCAAACAGATTTATGCCGATGAACCTAAGGGATGGCTGATGCACGCTGCAGATGATTGGCTAAAGCCGCATCAGGTGTTTTATCTGGATCATTTCATTCGTTTCACGCATCGGAAATCATTTCATTTCATTCTGGATGCATTTTATGAGCTGGATGCCTTGTTTGCCATGGCAGAAGCCACAGTGGAATATCAGCTGGTGATACCCTTGTTAGACAAAGCCGGCAGCCGGTTAGCGATCAAAGGACTATATCATCTTTTTCTTCCCGATGCGGTGCGCAATGATGTGTATTTTGATCGGGATCACCCGTTTATTTTCCTTACTGGACCTAATATGGCCGGAAAATCCACATTTCTGAAAGCTTGTGGAATTGCCATGTACCTGGCCCATCTGGGAATGGGCATACCTGCAGCATCGGCCACCATACCCGTTGTGGATGGGTTATTTACCGACATCTATGTGACCGACAAGATAGAGAAAGGATACAGCTATTTTTTCAGCGAAGTGCAGCGCATCCGGCAATTGGCCCTTGAACTGCAACAGGGTAAGCGATTGTTTGTGTTGATAGACGAAATGTTTCGCGGCACCAATGTGCAAGATGCTTATGACTGCTCACTGGCCGTGGTAGAGAAACTCATGCGTTTCACAAATTCCTATTTTTTGTTTGCCAGCCATCTCACCGAGCTGGCTTATGCCTTGCAGGAACACGCCCTGATTCGCTTTTATTGTTTTGATGCTACGGTAGCTCATCAGCAACCTTGTTTCAGTTATCGTTTAAAAGATGGCATCTCATCCGTTCGGTTGGGAAAAATCATTTTAGAGCAGGAGCAGGTCTTAGCTTTGTTGGATGCCAGGCAGGATACCACAGGATAGTTGAATAGGAGAATCTCGCTAACTTTCCGCCGTAAACACAGGATAGGCAAGGCTAAGTTTCCCTTCCTGATACAGAATTGATAATTGATGGTTTTAAACATTTGAAAAGTGATGGAACCTGTCATGAAAGAAACGTTCCGGCATGTAAGCTATTTATGGGATGAACAGCAGGCTGCGGCACTTGCTGGTGATGAAGTGGGATTGCTCATTTATCGTTCCAATTTATTAGGCGCCGATCTTCGTCTCACAAACTATGCGGGCGGCAATACCAGTTGCAAGACCATGGAACCCGATCTGGTGACAGGCGAACAGGTGCCGGTGCTCTGGGTGAAAGGTTCGGGCGGCGATCTGGGCACGCTCACGCGCAAAGGATTGGCTGCTTTGTATTTGCAACGGTTAGAAGCGCTGAAGAAAAAATATCGCGGGTTGGCTTATGAAGATGAAATGGTGCCTTTATTCACGCATTGCCTCTATGATCCGCATTCACAGGCACCATCCATTGATACTCCTTTACATGCTTTTTTGCCTCACAAGCATGTGGATCATTTGCATCCTGATGCCGTCATTGCCATTGCAGCTTCCAAAGAGGGTAAGGCCATCATGCAGGAGGTGTATGGTGATGAACTCGCATGGATTGACTGGCAAAGGCCGGGTTTTGACCTGGGCCTGAAGATGGAACAAGTCTATCGTGCCAATCCACATATCAAAGGCATTATCCTCGGTGGTCATGGCCTTTTCAGCTGGGGTGAAACGGCTTATGAGAGTTATGTGAATACCCTTACCATCATTGAGAAGGCGGCAGCTTTTCTGGAAAAACACTATGGCAAAACGCGTCCCGTATTTGGCGGCGTTCGGGTTAAAGAAATTCCTGAATCCCAACGGCGGGAAATGGCTGTCCGAGTGATGCCTTTTCTGCGGGCACAAGCTTCGGCACAGCAACGGATGATTGGCCATTTTACGGATGAGGAAGGTGTATTGGAATTTGTAAACAGCCAGGACCTCGATCGGCTGGCCGCTATGGGCACCAGCTGTCCCGATCATTTTCTGCGCACCAAAATCCGGCCCTTGGTCTTGCAATGGCAGGGCAATGTACTCGAAATGCCCGATGAGGAATTGCGCAGGCAGCTCACCCCCCAGTTTGAAGCCTATCGCAAAGCCTATGTAGCTTACTACGAGCGCAACAAGCAACCTGATAGCCCGCCCATGCGGGATCCCAATCCGGTGATCATCCTCTGGCCTGGTGTGGGCATGTTTGCCTTTGCTAAGGACAAACAAACAGCCCGTGTGTCAGCAGAATTTTACTTGAATGCCATCCATGTGATGAAAGGGGCAGAGGCTGTTTCACAATATGTATCTCTTTCCGAGGCAGAAGCCTTTCGAATCGAATATTGGCAACTGGAGGAAGCTAAGCTTAAGCGGTTGCCACCCGAAAAGCCACTTTCGCGAAAGATTGCATTGATTACCGGCGGATCAGGTGGCATTGGCCGCGCCATTGCAGAAAAGCTGGCCGAGGCAGGCGCCTGCGTAACCCTCACCGATATTGATGAACAGGCCTTGCAATCCACCCTTGGCGAGATGAAATCCAGATATGGAAAAGACGTCTGCACTGCCTTCTCTGCCGACGTGCGGGACAGCCAACAGGTGAAGGCTGCTTTTGCACATACGATATTGCAATTTGGCGGAATAGATATTCTGGTGAATTGTGCAGGGCTTTCGATTTCCAAAAGCCTGGTGGATACTACGCTGGACGACTGGAACATCTTGCAGGACGTGCTGGTGAAAGGGCAATTCCTGATGAGCCGGGAAGCCGTTATATGGATGCGGCGACAGCAGCCCGAAATCATGGGATGCGACATTGTGAATATCGTGAGCAAAAATGCCCTGGTGGCAGGCCCTGATAATGTGGCCTATGGTTCGGCTAAGGCTGCCCAGCTGCACATGTCGCGCCTGCTGGCAGCAGAACTGGGGAAGGATAAGATTCGGGTAAATGTGGTCAATCCGGATGCCGTGATCCGAGGCAGCAAAATCTGGGAAAGTGGCTGGGCCGAAGGACGTGCAAAAGCTTACGGTGTAAGTGTGGAAGACTTGCCTGCATTCTACGCCCGGCGCACCTTGCTGAATGAGGAAATCCATGCCGAAGACATTGCCAATGCAGTGTTTGCCTTTGTGGGTGGGCTCTTGTCAAAAAGTACGGGCAACGTGCTGAATGTGGATGGGGGCATAGCCGCAGCATTTGTAAGATAGCATCGTGACTGACGAACAGGGAAAGCCAATATCAACCCGGTTTCCAGGGCTATTTTCCATAAGCAGCATACTAAGGATGCCATAAAACAACCCAAGATGAGAATTTCCGTTGCACAGATTCAGGAAGCCAATGAAGCCCTGCTGAACACCCATCGGCAGAGCTTCTCCCACCTTGCCGAGCAATTGCAGGCCGAAGGTTGGCAGCCCGATGAGCTGATCCGCCAGATCCAACGATTGCAGATTGCCATTCCCAGCTGGGCGCTGGGCACAGGGGGCACAAGGTTTGGGCGTTTCCCCATTGGGGGCGAGCCGCGCAATTTGGAGGAAAAGCTGGAAGATGTAGGCCTGTTGCATGCATTAAACCGCGCCAGCGGTGCCATTTCCCTGCATATACCCTGGGATATCCCACAGGATACAGCACATATCCGCAGCGTGGCGGCAGAGCTGGGCCTGCGTTTCGATGCAGTCAATTCCAACACCTTCCAGGATCAACCTGATCAACAGCACTCTTACAAATTTGGCTCATTGTGCCATACCGATGCGGCAGTGCGCCGCCAGGCCATCGCCCACAACATAGAAGTGATCCGCTATGGTGAAGCATTGGGCTCCCGTTGCCTTTCTATATGGCTGGCCGATGGCAGCAATCATCCTGGACAACGCAATTTTGTACAAGCTTTCGAAAATACCCTTCACTCTCTCCAAGAAATCTATGAAGCACTGCCGGCCGACTGGTGGATGTTGGTGGAATATAAGCCCTATGAGCCACAATTTTATGCTACCGTGATTCAGGACTGGGGCACAGCCTTTTTGCTTTGCCAAAAATTAGGACAGCAGGCACGCGTGCTGGTGGACCTGGGACATCATTTGCCCAATACCAATATTGAACAAATTGTGGCTACCTTGATGATGGAAGACCGGCTTGGCGGCTTTCATTTCAATGATGCCAAATATGGCGACGATGACCTGACCGTGGGCAGCATTAAGCCTTTTCAACTTTATCTGATTTTTCATGAACTGGTAAGCGGCTTTCAACGACAGGGCCGACAGGTGAATGCTATCGCCTGGATGATTGATGCCAGCCATAACCTGAAAGATCCGCTGGAAGATCTGTTGCAATCCGTGGAAGCCATTCAGCTGGCTTTTGCCCAGGCATTGATCGTCGACCGCAAGGCACTTGAAGAAGCCCAGCAACAAAATGATGCTACATGGTGCCAAGAGCTTATCCAAAAAGCTTTCCGGACCGATCTGCGACCCTTGATTGCAGAAGCCAGGCTAAGGGCTGGTGGTGCTCTCTATCCCCTACAGGCTTATCGCCATCTGCAAGTACGCCAGCAGCTTATTGCCCAGCGCGGACGAAAAGCCGTGGCTACCGGCTTGTGATTGGCTTGTTATTGTTTTTGAATCATGGAAAAAATACCCTGCATTGCTGTTTTCGACATTGGCCGAACCAACAAAAAATTCCTGCTCTTCGATGCCCGCTACCAGCCTGTGTTTCAGGTAAGCGAAACCATACCTGATATTCAGGATGAGGATGGCGAACCTTGTGAAGATATCCATGCCATTACCCAATGGATGAAAGCCGTATGGCAACAAGCCATGCAACTTAAGGATCTGCAGATTTTGGCCTTGAATTTTTCCGCACATGGTGCCGGGCTTGTACATTTGAACCCATCAGGCCAGGTTATCGCTCCCCTGTATTCCTATATCAAGCCATTCCCCGATAGCTTAAAGGTGCAATTTTTTGCCCACTATGGCCCGGAAGCAGAGCTTTGCTTGAGTACTGCATCTCCGTATCTGGGCATGCTTAACAGCGGATTGCAGCTTTATTGGTTGAAATACGCAAAACCTCAGCTTTTTCACCAGATTCAATATAGCCTGCACTTACCTCAATATTGTGCATACGTGTTTAGCGGGCGGATGTGCAGCGAATTTACCAGCATTGGCTGCCACACCATGATGTGGGATTATGAACGGAAAGCGTACCATCACTGGTTAAAGGCCGAAGGATTAGAACGCTTGTTGCCTCCGATTGTTACATCCAAATGGTATGGATACACTCGTTACCAGGAGGGCATGATACCGGTTGGCACGGGCTTGCACGACAGTTCGGCGGTGTTGTTGGCCTATTTAAGCCGGGATACCCAGCCATTTATGCTGCTTTCTACCGGCACCTGGGGCATCACCTTAAATCCCTTTGCCCGGCATCTGCTCAGTCCGGAAGAGCTGAAGCAGGATTGTTTGCTCTATATGCTTCCTTCGGGCAGGCCGGTGAAGGCATCCCGTTATTTTCTGGGCCATTTTCATGATGAACAACTGAAGCGCATCAGTGCCCACTTTCACCTTCAACCCCAGGCCATATTTCCACGCATAGCATCCTATTTGGCCACACATCCCCAATGGATGCATCAGACCCCTGAGGCCGACTTTGTGCGACAACCGGAAACTCTCGAAAGATTTGAGAATGCGGAACAAGCCTATCTTGCCTGTTTGCTGCCGCTGGTAAAGGCCCAGGTGAAAGCCATCAGGTTAGCCGCAGAGCATGCTCCCCATATTCCGAAGCTGTATGTGGATGGGGGATTTACCCGAAACGAAGCCTTCATGCAGCTTTTGAAGCATTTGCTTCCCGATACCTGCATCCTTGGTTCTCCTCTCTCAGACGGGACCATGCTGGGTGTGGCACAATACATGGATATATTTAATCACCTGCAGGAAAACCGGACTGCTACAGTGA
>JADGHY010000055.1 GCA_019683625.1 Thermoflavifilum sp.
GAAGAAAACCTGCAATGGAAGGTTTTCTTCCTCATTGAACCGGGCTCTTAGTTCAATGACCACATATACCTTTTTTCCATTTCGAACGGCGTTAATTAAGGCATTGATGACTTTTGAATGAGAAGCCAGCCGGTAAGCCGTGACATGAATGGCCCGCACGTCCGGGTCAATAGCTGCTTCCCGCAACAAATCAATCAAGGAATTAAAATCATGATAGGGAAAATGCAACAACACATCCCGCTGCATAATTACACGCGTGACGCTGGGTTGCCGGTGCAATAGCGGATGAATGAAGCTCTTTCGCCGGTGCCTTCTTTCCTGAAAAATCAGATCAGGAAACGACATGAAATCCTTAAAGTTGTGAATTCTATCTCCTGGTATCAGATGATCTTTTTTGGTTAGGTTTAAGCGCTTGATCAGATAATCGAGCAATGCAGGATCAATCTGCCTATCATATATAAAACGCACCGGACGACCATGTTTCCGGTTCTTCAATGCCTTTTCAATCTGTTGAATAAAACTGGTGGATACATCATTATCAATATCCAGTTCGGCATCGCGCGTCATCTTAATCACATGTGCCGAAAACTTGTCGTATCCGAAATAAGCAAAAATAGCCGGAAGATTAAACCGGATAATATCTTCCAATAGGATGATGTTTTTCTCATGATTGGCTGCAGGCAGCATCACAAAGCGGGGCAAGCTGCTTGTCGGAATCTCAATTAAGGCATAGCGTTGTGGCAGGCGACCATCTTTGCAGGATAGCACCACGGCCAGATAAATAAATTTATCGCGCAAGGCGGGGAACTGCGGGATGCTTTCAATCATCAAAGGTATGATCTGCGATCGCACCTGCTCTTCAAAATATTGTGTGACAAATTGTTTTTCTTTTCCGTTGAGCTGTTTCTCTGTTTTCAGTTGTACGCCAGCCTGTTTTAGTTCTCTTTTGATTTTTCGCCATATCCGCGAAAACACTTCCTGCTGGCGGATAACAATGCGCTGAATCTGATCGAGTGTTCCTGCTGCATCTTCCTCTAAATGCACTTTTGCCAGCCTGCCATATTCCACCATGCGCCGAAGTGTGGCCACCCTAACCCGGAAAAACTCATCTAAATTGTTTGAAAAAATACCCAAAAAACGAATTCTTTCCTGCAAAGGAACAGCAGGATCACTGGCTTCCTGTAAAACCCGCTCATTAAAGGAAAGCCAGCTGATATCGCGTTTGATAAATTGCTGCAATTCAGGCATGCGCACTAACCATCTTCTTAATTGAGCTCTATGATTTTCAAAAATAAGGTTTGCTGTTGCAAAACAGCATCATTCAGAAAAAATTTAACATGCGGGGAAAAGGATGGTGACCTGTGTGCACGAAGCGTTTCAACGACTGGATCGGATATGTTGCAGAAGCCTGGTGGTGCTATATCCGGCCTCAAGAGGAATGGTTTTCACTTCTCCACCATAAGCCTGGACAATATCAGCTCCAACAATGTCTTGAACGGCATAATCTTCACCCTTTACCAATACATCGGGCTGAATGATTTGAATGAGTGCGTACGGCGTTTCTTCTTCAAAAATACTTACGGCATCCACGAACCATAAGCTGGCCAACAGCAATGCCCTGTCCTGCTGCTGCACCAGCGGCCTTTCCGGGCCTTTTATTTTTCTTACCGAAGCATCACTGTTTAATCCTACAACCAACACGTCACCAAAATCGGCAGCTTGGGCCAGGAGACTGATATGCCCGCGATGCAACAAATCAAAGCAACCATTGGTAAATACAATCTTTTTCCCTAACAGCCGCCAGCGGCGTACTTGGCGACTTAACGATGTGCGATCAACGATGCGGGATTCAATGAGGTTAAACTTTGGCTGAGTCATGTCTGGTGGGATTTATAATGGGTAATATCAAAAGCACGATGAATCCGATCACAAGATACAAGCCCATCTGGGCAATCCATAACAGCCAGCTCATGGCCACACTGATTTTCACTGGTACACTAAACAAGGTCAGGATTTTTTCCACAATCAGCTGGTAGGGACCAATGCCTCCCTGGGTAGGCATAAGCATGCCCACACTGCCAAAGGTGAGCACGGCAAGCGCCGCCTTGGCTCCCAATTGCTGGGTTTCTACCAAACCATAGAAACCTATCTTCACCATCAGCAAATATACCGCCCACATCAGCAAGGTATAGACAAAGAACCAGATATTTCCCCGCATGTGCAATACCGTACGAAATCCCCTGCCAATGCGAATAACAGCAATACGTATTTTTCTATACACCCGGAGATGGCTGAAATACCGGATCATGACCCATACACCCGCCGCAAGCAGTATCACTGCTGCCACCAACACCCACAAGTGATAAGGCTTACCCGCTGCAGTTCCTTGCCTTCTCAGAAATTGATGAAAGAAAAAATCACCAACAATATCGAGCTGAATGATGACGGAGAATAACAGCAGCACCACCAGCGTAAGCACATCCACTGCCCGCTCAGCAATCATGGTGCCGATGAGTTTATCAACCGGAATTTTCTCATACCGGGCTAACACCCCACAACGTGAAATCTCACCCGCACGAGGAATGGCCAGGTTGGTGAGATAACCAATCATCACCGCCGCAAATACATTAAATAACCGCGGATGATAGTGCAAGGGCCTGATCAGCAGCCTCCAGCGGGCTGCCCGCAACACATTGCTGATCACCAGCAAAACAGAAATAGGCACGATCAACCAATAATTTGCCGAAGCGATATACGACAGGATTTCGGCCCGCTGCCTGGCATCAAAATCTTTGATGGAAAGCCAGACAAAAAATAACCCTATGGCCAGAAAGAAAACGAACTTAAATATGGTCTGCAACGGGCGCGGCATGGGATTACAATCGATTACCCGAACGCGGAATCACGATGATGGGTTGATGATGGCGGGCTTGTTCTTCTTCCATCCAGGCATAGGCCAGAATAATCACCAGATCACCCACCACGGCTTTTCGGGCGGCAGGGCCATTCAGGCAAATGACTCCCGAGTCTCGCGCCCCTTTAATCACATAGGTTTCGAGCCGTTCTCCGTTGTTGATGTTCACCACCTGCACCTTCTGATGTTCCAGAATCCCGGCTGCTTCCATGAGTGCTTCATCAATGGTGATGCTTCCGGCATAATGCAAATTGGCTTCTGTAACCTCTGCCCGATGAATCTTAGATTTCAACACTTCTATCCACATAGCCTTGCAAATGTAAAGAAATTCATCCTCAGGTAAGGAAAGAGATCCCTTTTCAGGAACACCGCAGGCGCTAAGGATTGGCTTTCCCCTCAGAAATAATGTATTTTTGAATCAACTACCCGTTAAAAATATGGCTGAAAAATCTGTTCGCCGCACCTGGCTTAAATACCTGCAAGATGAGGTGGATGCCGCCTTTCTGTATCAAAAACTGGCAGAGGCTACACCTGCCTCTCGCAAGAAAGAAAGTTACCAGATGCTTCACGATATCGAACAAAAGCATCAGGAAGCCTGGCTGAAGTTGCTGCACAGCCATGGCCTGGAGGTAAAAAAAGTGAAGCCTTCGCTGAAAGCCCGCCTGATGGCTGGGATCAGCAGATGGGTGGGGGCGGAATGGCTCAGTTATCTGATGTTAAAGGAAGAAGGCAACGAGGTAAAAACTTATTTGCAATTGTATCGCCAGGCCAACGATGCCCCTACCCGTTCTATTGCCATTCAGCTGGCCCGGGATTCTGCCGGACATGCAGGTGAACTCAACAAGCTTTTAGGCGAAGACACAGAGCCCTGGCATGGCACTGCTGGTACGGGTGGCATGCTCCGGAATGTAGTGTATGGATTCAATGATGGCCTCACGGCCAATTTTGGTCTGGTAGCCGGCGTCATCGGAGCCCAGGCTTCCGCACATTTCATCTTAATTTCAGGCCTGGCTGGCTTGATTGCCGATGCCCTTTCCATGGGCTCTTCTGGATTTCTGGCCGCACAGAGCGAACGAGAAGTGTATGCTCATGAAATAGCCATGGAAGCAGAAGAAATTCAGCTCATGCCCGAATTGGAAAAAGAAGAACTGGTAGCCATTTACCAGGCAAAAGGCATGGATGAGGCTGCAGCCAGGGAATTGGCCGAGGAAGTGATGAAACATCCTCAAAGAGCTTTGGAAGAACAGGCACGCGAAGAACTGGGCATCGGCGAACAGCGGATAACCCCCTTGAGAGAAGGCTGGGTTACCGGCCTGTCGACCGCCGTGGGCGCATTCATCCCCGTGTTCCCATTTTTGTTCTGGCAGGGTAGGCTTGCCATCTGGCTGTCTATCATCTTATCCATGCTTAGCCATTTTGCAGTAGGCGCCGCACGGAGCTTTTTCACAGGGCGCAATCTATGGCGCAGCGGTATGGAAATGTTCATCGTGGGGATGGGTGTGGCAGGCATTGGCTATATGCTGGGCGATTTGATTATTCGGGTATTTTGAGGGGATTGATAAGCGTTTTTCAAGGATTGATTACCATATTGTCGATTAACCTGACGCCTGAAAGAGTTGCTGCAATCAGCGCCCGCATCTGGGTATCCTCGGGAGCATGGAGGATCTGTAAATCGGCAGAGCGGGCAATGACCACATAGTCTATCACGAAGCCGGCCGCCTGCAATTGTTCAGATACAACAGCCTGTAAGCGTTCAAAGGGCATATTCCTCCATTGGCTGCTGATATACATCAGGCTCTCATAAATCAACGTAGCCTTGCGGCGATCTGTATCGGACAGGCGTCGGTTGCGGCTGCTCATGGCCAGCCCATCTGTTTCGCGTACCGTAGGATGCATGTAAAACCTTGGCGATAAGCCCATAAGTTGCAACAGCCTTTGGATGATGAGGCATTGCTGATAATCTTTTTCCCCCATCACCAACACATCGGGCTGCACCAGCTCCAGCAACCGACGCATGACCCGAGCTACACCCTGAAAATGACCTGGCCGATATGCGCCTTCCAGCACTGTTTCCAACGTTCCTAAGGCATAGGTTTCCAAATGCGCAGTGCCCTGCGGATAAATTTCCTGTACTTCCGGAATAAACACCAGATCGGCCTGATGGGCATCCAGCAACTGAAGATCGGCTTCGATGGTTCTGGGATAAAGCGCATAATCCTGTGGATCATTAAACTGAACGGGATTCACAAATATGCTTACCACGGTGCATGAAGCCTGCCGGCGAGTGGCATCTACCAATGCCAAATGTCCATCGTGCAGGGCACCCATGGTGGGCACAAAACCAATGCTTTGCTGTTGCGCCCGATATTTCTGCAGCTCAGCCTGCAAGGCTTCACGCGTATATACCACATTCATGCTGGAAGCGAATTTAGCCCATCAAATCAGGCAATCTAAATATTTTTCTTAACTTTGCACAACCGTTCTTTTTCAATTGCCATCCTTAAACCTCATGTTTTAAGCCCATGTTTGCCAAAAAACGTATTCTTTTCATTGCTGAGGAAATGTCTCCCTACCTGGAGCTCAGCGAATATGCCCAAATCGTCCATCAATTAGCTGTCAAAGCCAATGAATCGGGTATGGAAGTGCGTGTAATCATGCCACGATTTGGGGTCATTAATGAAAGAAGACATCGGCTACATGAAGTAGTGCGCCTCTCAGGCATCAACATCATCATCGATAATGATGACTATCCTTTGATTATCAAAGTGGCCTCTCTGCCCAATGCCCGCCTGCAGGTGTATTTCTTAGATAATGAAGATTTCTTCAAACGGAAGTTTGTATTTCATGATGAACAAGGTAATTTCTTTGAAGACAATGCCCTGCGAGCCGTGTTTTTCTGCAAAGGAGCACTCGAGACCGTCAAAAAATTCGGATGGCCTCCGGATATCATTCATCTGAATGGCTGGATGTCGTCTTTGATCCCGTTATATCTCAAAACAGCTTACAAGAAAGAGCCGGTTTTTTCGCCCACCAAGGTTATCTATTCTGTTACCAATGATGTGTTTGAAGGAAGCCTGCATGCTTCATTTGCGAAAAAGGCAGCTATCAGCTCGCAAATCAAATCCAAGGATCTGGCATTGTATAAAGAAGGTACTCATCTGGCCTTGAACCGGGGTGCCATGGCTTATGCCGATGCACTTGCCATTGGCGCTGCCAAGCTGCCCAAGCCCTTGATGGAAGAATTGAAAAAACATCAGGACAAGCCCATTTTACCTTATTGCAGTGATGAAGAACAACTGAAACAATACCTGCAGCTCTACGAAGAACTGACCGTAGAAAGCGTAAAATAAACCAGCATCTCCACGCATGTTGTCCCATTTGCCCGGCAGCATTGTCGGCTAAATCAGATGTTTATTTTGCATTATCCTTCCATTGGCCGGATTTCCCGGAAGATTTTGGTGCTTTTATGCATTTTGCTTATCACCAAGCAATAGCTAAATCTGTATATTTGCTGCGCTTGATTTTTGACGTTAACATTCCCATGTATGCCTTACCTATTCACTTCAGAATCTGTCTCAGAAGGCCATCCCGATAAGCTGGCCGATCAGATTTCCGACGCGCTGGTCGATCATTTCCTGGCTTTTGATCCCGATGCCAAGGTTGCCTGCGAAACCCTGGTTACCACGGGTCAGGTAGTATTGGCAGGAGAAGTAAAGTCTTCCGTTTACCTGGATGTGCAAAAGATTGCCCGGGAGGTGATTCGCAAAGTGGGTTATACCAAAAGCGAATACATGTTTGATGCCCATTCATGTGGTATCTTGTCTGCAATTCATGAACAATCGCCTGATATCAATCGTGGCGTGGAGCGACAAGAAAAAGAAGAACAGGGTGCCGGTGATCAGGGGCTGATGTTCGGATATGCCGTGAATGAAACAGAAGATTATATGCCCTTACCCATTTATCTGGCCCACTTGCTATTGAAAGAACTATCGGCCATCCGTCGGGAGGGGGAAGTGATGAAATATTTGAGACCCGATGCCAAATCACAGGTAACCATTGCTTATGACCATCGCAAGCCCGTTCGCATCGACACGATTGTGGTGTCTACCCAACACGATGAATTTGATACCGATGAACGGATGGCCGCCCGAATCCGAAAAGATGTGCTGGAAATCCTGATTCCGAGGGTGAAAAGCAAACTTTCTCCTGACGTGCAACGCTTATTTACCGATCAGATCACCTATCATATCAACCCCACTGGCAAATTCGTCATCGGCGGACCGCATGGCGACACGGGCCTCACGGGCCGGAAAATCATTGTGGATACCTATGGTGGAAAAGGTGCACACGGGGGTGGGGCTTTCTCGGGTAAAGATCCTTCCAAGGTAGATCGTTCCGGAGCTTACGCCACCCGGCATATCGCCAAGAACATGGTGGCTGCTGGCTTATGTGATGAAGTACTGGTACAGGTTTCCTACGCCATTGGCGTGGCACGCCCCTGCGGATTCTTTGTCAATACTTTTGGTACAGCCAAAGTGCCCCTAAGCGATGAGGAAATTGCCGCCCGCATCATTGAACTATTCGATATGCGCCCTTATGCCATTGAACAACGCCTGAAGCTGCGCAACCCTATCTATCAGGAAACGGCAACTTATGGACACATGGGCCGCAAACCCCAGACCGTGGTGAAAAAATTCTATAGCCCCGACAGAGGCGTGCTGGAAAGAGAAGTGGAACTATTTACCTGGGAAAAACTGGATTATGTGGACTTAATCAAGGAAGCCTTCAAATTGCCCGCCTGAGCAGTTTTAGGGATGATAAACTAAAAAAGCGATGGTTTGAAACCATCGCTTTTTTATTGAAATAAACTTTTGATTATGCTTTTACGGCTTCCACCAGCTTTTTAAAAGCAGCGGGCTCGTGCATGGCCAAATCGGCCAGCACCTTGCGGTTTAAAGAAAGATTCTTTTCGGCTAACTTATGCATGAATACAGAATAGGACAGGCCTTCTTCCCGCAGGGCTGCGTTGATGCGCACAATCCATAACCTGCGATAGTCGCGCTTTTTCAGCTTGCGACCCACATATCGATAAGTGAGCCCTTTCTCCAAAACATTTTTGGCAACGGTGTACACATTTTTGCGTTTGCCATAAAAACCTTTGGCCTGCTTAAGAATTTTTTTCCTTCTGGCTCTTGAAGCTACTGCTGGAACAGAACGAGGCATGGGAAAATCATTTTAAAACTAAATCAATCCAAATTATTTCAAACACAATAACCGCCTAACCATGTTCAGATTTGCGGAATCTACCAGAGTATCCTGGCGAAGCCGGCGCTTCCGGGTCTTAGATTTTTTGGTTAGCAAATGGCTCTTGTAAGCCCGATATCTTTTGATTTTGCCGGTAGCCGTAATCTTAAATGTTTTTTTAGCTCGGGAATGCGTCTTCACTTTGGGCATGACGGTAAAAATTTGAAACGCAAAGGTAGCAGAATCTGTTGAAAACAAGAAATTTTATCGGGCAGAAGATAATGCCCCAAATACATTGCGGATGAGTGCAGAGGCCTGTTGTTCCGGGTGTGCCCTGATTTTCTTTTCTTCTTCGCCCATCGTCAGGAACAATCCCTGCAAAGCCTTGTCGGTTACATATCCCGACAAATCAGGATTTATCTTTCGGGTAAAGGGTACTTTATTATAGGTCGTGAACAGTTTTTCCCACCAGTTCGTTGCCCCTGTTTGCTGCAAGCTGGAATCGATCACCGGCCGGAAAGCCTGTGCCAGACGGGTATAGGTGTTCTTTCGCAAATAAGCCGTGGCGGCGGTATCGCTTCCTTTCAGGATTTGCAGGGCATCCTGCCATTGCATCTGCCGGATAGCATTTAGAAAAATAGGGGCAGCCTTTGTAGCCGCTTTTTCTGCAGCCCGATTCATGGCCAGCACAGCAGAATCGACCAGATATCCCATGCCAATCCGCTGCAAGGTGTTCACCACAGGCTTCGCATCATCCGGCATCAAAATGCGCAGGAGCGGATTGCCATAATAGCCATTGACGGCCGATAGCCTGGCGGTGGCCTCTTGTATGCCAGCCGACAAAGCTTCTTTTAATGCCGCTCCCGCTCGTTGCTGGGATAATACCTGTGCCTTGCCCGCAATCGCACACAGGCAAACAATCATTCCTATGCCGGCATATTTTCTAATATGCATATCGCTCGTGCATGAAGATGGTTATCTGGGACCTGCTCCGCCACCGGTATCAGGACCCATTTGTTCCTGAACGGAATTATCCTGTTGCTGGTTCTGTTGTTTTTTGCGGAACAACTGCATATCCATTTTCCCAAAACGATACATGAAATTCAGCCGCACGATCTGTGATTCGGGATAACGGATATTATCCTGTACCACCTGCCCACGGGTAAGCCGCGTTTCAAATTTACGTGTATTGAAAATGTCTGACACACTCAGGGTAAGCGAAGCAGCACGGTTTTTCAGAAAATCCTTCCGCACGGCAAAATCCACATCGCCAAAGCCCAATCTTTTGCCCTGAGGTGTGGGCTGCGCAGCCTGATAATTGCCCGTAAGCTGAATTGCAAAATTCGCGGGTAACTGCATATTGGAATTCACTTTAGCAAACCAGCTGAAACCACTGTTGTTTAAATCAGTTGTCACCACATATCCCTGTTTGGCCAGATCTCCCTGAATATTGCCGGCTTTGATATCGGTATTGTAAAAATTCAGGTTGGTGGTCAGATTCCACCAACGCGTAATATCGTTCTGCAAGGTAAGTTCAAGTCCGTATGTATTCGTGGAATTGGCATTGGCAAAAGTAGTCAGCAAGGTATCGCCATTCAGGGGAATAAACACGGAGGTAATATCGTGATTGGAATTTCGGAAATAAGCCGAAAGCAGGAAATTTCCCTTGTTAAATTGATTGTTGTAATTCAATTCAAAGGAGTTGATGAATTCAGGCTTCAGATCGGGATTGCCCTTGCGTTGATTCTGTGGGTTAGAATAATCAATATAAGGAATCAGCTGCCAGAAATTGGGTCTGTCAATCCGCCTGGAATAATTCAACTGAATTTCCTGACGATCCCCGATTTTCTGGGAAAGATATACGCTTGGAAACAGGCTCAGATAGTCGTTGGTATAAGAAACATTCCTGCTGATTAAAGTGCCTTTGTAATGCGATTGTTCGGCGCGCAATCCAATCTGATAGCTGAATTTATTCAGCTGATCAGCATAATCCACATAAGCTGCACTTACACTTTCCAGATATTTGTAATCATTGGAAAGGGAGTCATTGAATTTTGGAAAATTATTGATGATATCATATACATTATACACGCTGTTATAATTGCGAATGGTACTTTTTAAGCCTGCTTCAAACTTGCCATGTTCTCCAATCGGATTGGCATAATCGGCCTGCGAGACGATGAATGTGGTTTTGCCGCTGGTGTTGTTGCGTTGTTCATCGGTGTTCATGAAATTACCTGTTGAATCGTAAAAATTGGTAAAGTTATCTCCCGATCCACTGTTATGGAAAACATGGTAGTTTACAAAAGCCGAAAAGGTTTCATCTTTTTTGATAAAATTATGCGTATAACTT
>JADGHY010000056.1 GCA_019683625.1 Thermoflavifilum sp.
TGCTTACAGAACCCAGGATCTGCATGCCCAATGAAGGATATTGATGCCAACGCTCATACACGGAATTAAACAAATTATGCGCTTCCAATCCGGCTTCAAAATTAGCATTTATCTCATACGCTGCACCGAGGTTGGCATCGAAGATGCCAGCAGTCTTGTGCGCAGAAAGATCTTTTGCCCGATAAAAACTCCCGCTCCAGGCAAAGACATCAGCATACACATGTAACTTGTCCCATGCGGTAATGCGTGCATACACATCTGCCTGAAAAGGCACCAGCCCCCAAGGTTTTTGTTCGGTTTGCTGATGAAAATAATTAAACCAATTCAGCCGAAAACCAGCCTGCAAATTTTCTTCAGACATGTAATTGAGCTCCAAATGCAATTGATAAGCCTCCAGTTTACTTTCACGCACCACATAAAAAGTTTTGCCATCCAGGCTATCATTGAGAAATAACGGACGATCATGATAGGTAACATAAGCAAATTTGGTGTTATAGGTGAAATGACCGGCCAAAGAGCCTTTGATGCCTGTGTATTTTTCTTCCACCCGTGTATTGTATGGCTGCAACGGGTAACCTACGAAATAAGGATTTTCAGTGGATAAATGCTGAAAGCTGTTCTGAATAAAATACGAAATCCATCCACTGCTAAGAATGAGTTTTTCCTGAATCAGCTGGGTTTCATTAACTATATCGGGCAACAGAAAAAATTGGTTATTGGTCCACGAAGGATTTAGGCCGGCATGCAAAACAAATCCTTGCTTCACAATATGCAATGCCGGATGAATAGCACTGATGGTATTGGACACAGATACGGATGCCTGCTGATCAGCATAAGTAGCAAATTTTCCCATATAAGATACACTCAGGCTGATGCCATCCGTGATGATTTTTTCAACGGGTGTTTCCACTTCAAAGGTAGATTCCCGATGTTGGTAATTATCGGAAAAAATGGTGAGATTCAATACGGGATGAAAGTTAATGCCCACCGCATTTTCCCGGATATTGCTCATGCCCAGCCGCACACCAAAACGGGTGAATATTTGCCGGACATCTTTCTTCTGATAATGCAAACTATCATGATTATATCCGTAATAATACAATCCATCGCGCTGAAACTGAATATTGCCATCATAGGCGATATGGGGTGAAAAATAGCGGCCACTGGCTTCAACCGCATCATGGCCAAATTGCTGATAGGCCAATGAACCTTTGGAAGAAAGATGATTTAACCACACAGCATAAGTAAAAGGTGCCTGTGTGCCAGAAGTATCTATTCTTCCGCTGCCGATTCCGGCACGCAAGGCAGTGGTAAGATAGCTTCCTGCTGAAGCTTCAATAAAATAATGATGCAAAGGTGGAAGGGTATCATTCATCATGGCAAGTGGCGAAAGCGGAATGGGCTGATAAGTGAAATGCAGATTTAAAGCGGGAATATTGTATATCAGGCGCGGATGTGTGGTATCCATTTCCGGAAGAGCAGCCGTAAGGCTAAGCTTATCGGCTTCTTTCAGCACCGGCTGGTAAGAACTGAAGATGCTGATGGTCTGGGGCTGCAAGGTAGTATCCTGCGCAGATGCCCGGAAGCATATCCACAATACCATATACAGCAGCGCTAATGCCATTCTGGTTGTCTTGGCTATCCACAATATTTTGTTTCCTGGACTGTTCTGTACATGCAAATGAGAATAGGATGTTCGCATATCTTTTATGATGTGTATTTATTCAAGGGTGTGACAAAGTATCTGAAGCATCGGGATTGCGTATGATTTTAGAGGATGCTTGTTCCGCTGCCATTACCTGCTGCAGCTTTTGCCGGGCCGAATCGCGGATCTCCGGAATCTGACAGTTGTCCACCACACTTTGCAGGGTTGCTTTGGCATTGAAATAGTCCTTTTCAGCTGCAAAAATATCACCCAGCAACACATAAGCCTTCGCAATCCAATAATCATACGAGGGCGTGGAACGAATTACTTCAAAAGCAGCTTTCTCGGCCTCCTTCAGTTGTTGTTGCTGCAACAGGCAATCGGCAATATAATATCGGGATGCTGCACCCATGACCGATTTGGTCATTTGCACCACCTTTTTAAAATAGGTCATTGCACTATCGCATTGTTGGGTATGATGGAAGGCCATTGCCAGATAATAATTGCCCGTGATTTGGTCGTTAGTACTGATATCTTGCCGCGTAAGCAAATATCTTGCTTCAAGCAATACACTATCCCATTGCTGTAACTGATAATCACACTCCAGCAGTCCACGTGCAGCCGTAAGCGTATTTTCTTTTGTGGTTGCCAGCTGATGGAGCATTTCAAAATAGCTGCGGGCCTGGGTATAATTCTTCAGCTCATTCAGGCTGATGCGTGCCGCCTGGGCAGCACTGCGTTCGGCAAATCGGCTGTATCCCTGCTGCAGCACAAACTGATAATCCGGAAGAGCGTGTGCATAATCTTTTTGCATGAAATAGCATTCGGCCCGATAAAAATGGGCAGGCAAAACAAATTGTCCATCTGGGAATTGCGCAAGATATTGGTTAAATCCCTGCAGCGCTGCGGTAAAGTTTTCATTTCCAAACTGTGTTTCGGCTGCGGCATAGGTCACCGAATCGGCTGTGGATGCGCTCACCGATATACCGGCTTGTTTCACAAAATCCAGATAACCTTGCGGATTGCCATTGTTAATGTAGATGGTACGCATGCTGGTCAATGCATCCTGCGCTTCGCTGCTATGCGGATATTGCTGCACCAATTGTTGATAATAATCCAGCGCTCGTTGGGCATTGCCCATGTTAAAATAAGCCAGGCCCAGCTTTAACAGCGCCCTGGGCGCGTCAGGATCCTGTGGTGTGGCCAAAATTTTTTCAAAATAGGGAATAGCTTGTGCATATTTTTCTTCTGTCATATACGTGAGCCCTTTCTCATAATTCGCATCGTTTTGAAAACGGGAATCAGGATATTGGCTGGTGAGCTGATGAAGCAACTGCAGCTTGGTAGTGTAATTGCCCTTGATGCCTTCCAAAATACTTTTTTGATAGAGCGCATAGTCGGTTCCCGGCAAACGCTGGTTGATGATTTGATCGTAGACGGCTTCGGCCCGGTCGTATTGTTTCAGCATGTAATAACTATCGGCCGTGCGCAACAGCGCATCCTGAGCTATTCTTCTGCCAGCAGCTCCATAAGGCCGCTGGGCTTGCTGAAATTCGCGTAAGGCATTTGCATAATCCTGTTTTTGCAAATAACAATATCCCAGGTTATAATGAGCCGTTTGCACATTTGCTTCTCCTAATGCCGGAAAAATGCCCGACACAGAAGGCGTTAAATATTGCTGAATATCCTGGATAGCTTCATCATACTGGCCGCGCCTGTAAGCAATTTCCCCCTTCCAGAAATAAGCCAGCGCCTGATAAGAAGCATCGAAAGGATGGGCAAGCGAGAGCGAAAGCAGGCTGTCGGCCGAAGACAGTTGGCCATCATTGATGAGCTGCATGGCCCTGCCAAAGGTAAGCTTCTGATAAGCCCGCAACAAGCTGGGCGATGGGTTGGACAAAGATGCATATAGCTCCAAAGCTCCCTTGTAATCGTTGGTATTCATCAGCAAGGGAACCAGTATTTCTCTGGCCTCATTCGCATAATCTGATGCAGGATAGTCTTGTAGAAATTGCCTAAGTGTAGCCAATGCTGCATCCTGATATCCCAATTCATAGGAAAGCTTGCCGTAAAGGAATCGGGCAATCTCCTGTTGCTTGGGATTGTAGCTGCTCCGGGCACAAATGGCAAAAGCATTACGGGCATCGGCTTTTTGACCGGTTTTTAAATAACAATCTCCTAACAGATACATCGCATTCTGCCCGAGTGAATCGGTAACCGTACTCAATTGTTTAAAGCCCAGGATTGCTTCGGGATATTGCTGGGTTTGGTAATAACAAAATGAAAGTTCATACACATCTTCCCGGCGCAAACTATCGGCCTGGCGGGCATATTGCTGCAGATAGGGCAAAGCGTGCTGATAATCGCCTAATTCAAAATAAACCTGCCCTACCAGCTGCTGAAGAGGAAGCTGATAATAATTATTCCCCCGCTGAAGTACAGGAAGCGCATAATCAATGGCTTGTTGCTTTTTGCCCTGGAAATAATAAATCTCGGCAATATAGTAGGGCACTACGCGATCATAGGGCGACTGGTTGGCAACTTTTAAAAAAGATTGCAGCGCCTGATCATATTGTTTTCTTTCAAAAGCAATAAATCCATCATAGTAATTGGCCGGAATTTGATAAGGGCCTTCCATACCCTTTACATCGGCAAACAAAGGAGCTGCATGGGTGAAATCTTTCTGATAAAAATAACAATATCCGAGTTGAAATTTAGCTTCTGCAATCTGGTCGTTGGAAAGCTGATCAATGCCGGCTGATTCATAGTAAGGAATGGCTTCGCGATAGCGATGTTGCCGGTAGTAATATTGAGCCAGATAAAAGCTGGCCAGCTGCTTTCGGGGAATGCTGGTGGTGTGTTGAATAAAGTCGAGCACGCGTTTTTCCGCGTCGGGCTGATGCAGTTGCAAAGCACATACGGCATCATAATACCGGGCATCTTCAGCATCCAGTGCGCGGTTGGTTTGTTGAAAATATTCGATCTGATGAATGATATCCTGAAACTGCTGTTGGGCCACTGCATAATAGCCATGTTGATAAGCCACCACAGCTCGTTTGAATTGTGCGGCAGGATCTGCATCAATGGCTGTTGCCTGTGCCCAGCCTCGTTGTATTTGTATGCCGAAAAACACACCCGATAACCAAATCAGCTGCAGGACTGAGCCCACAAAAGATAAGGATAAGACAGACCTCAGCCTTCTCATATATGCTGCCAGATGAAATGAATAACGAAAGGATAAAAGAGAATATTGCTTTCTGTTCATAAGCAAATATACTTATTCTCCCGGCTAAGCCAGGATCATACCAAATTTTTATATGCCGGATGCCTCAGTGAGAAAATTCAGAAAGATTAGCTTATTTTGGCGAATAATTTTTTAAACAATCACACCGATCAAACTATGAAAAATCTGTTCTCCGTTCGTTGGAGCCATGGCCTGGTGAACCTGAGTTTATTGGTATTGCGCGTGGGTACGGGCTTGATGCTGCTTACGCATGGCTTGCCTAAGTTGATGCATTTTCAGGACATGGCTAATCATTTTGCCGATCCTCTGCACGTAGGCCCCACTACATCGCTGATCATTGTATTGGTTTCTGAAATTATCTGCGCCTTTCTGCTGGTCATTGGCTTGCTGAGCCGGCCTGCAGCACTGATCATCTTCATCCAAATGGTTATCATCCTTTTGTTTATCCATCACCACGATCCTTTTGCCCGGCAGGAGCTTGCCTGGCATTACCTGATCAGCTCATTTGTATTGCTTTGCTGTGGCCCCGGCCGTGTTTCTATTGATGGGATGATTTCCAGATAATTGCTTATCGTTAACCCATGTATACCCATACCACACAGATTCGCGTCCGATACGGAGAAACCGATCAAATGGGTTACATGTATTATGGCTATTATGCCTGGTATTATGAAGTAGGCCGCGTAGAAGCTATCCGTGAGTTAGGATTAAGCTATCGGACGCTGGAAGCCCAGGGGATATTGATGCCTGTGGTGGAGTTGCATATTCAATACCTGAAGCCGGCTTTCTATGATGATCTGATTACTGTGAAAACCCTGATCAAAGAATGGCCGTCGCGTTCGCTGATCCGTTTTCACAGTGAGTTATACAATGAACAACAGGAACTGCTGAATAAAGGGGTAACAACCTTGGCATTTGTGGATGCACATACCCGCAAAAAAACAAGCATGCCCGAGATTTTGCAGCAAAAACTGCAGCCTTATTTTAACCCCTGACTTTGTTTTAAGGCATCGAGCACATCCCACATGGCATTCCTGACGTTCAACGAGGAGCCGGTGAAATTATTGACGATAAAGGCAAAGATCCATTTCTTTCCCGACCGGTCTTGCAGATATCCCGCATAACTTCGCACACCGGCAATATACCCGTCTTTCATGCGGATGTTGTGAATCACAGGTAAGGCCTCGTAAAAATCGCTGAACCAGGGCCTGTGCTGTATGCGAAACAGCAAGCTGGCCAAGGCATGGGCAGTAACCCGATTGGCAGGGGAAAGACCGCTTCCATCTACCGTGTTCACGGCAGTAGCATCCAGGCCAAGTTGGATACAAAACTGATGAATCATTTCTACACCAGTCTGTATAGTTGCGGGATGATGTTGCTGATGGGACAAGCTGAGTGCCAGGGCTTCCCCATACAAATTGATGCTGCGATGCAAGAACCAGTATACTATGCTATCCAACGGAGGAGAATAAAAGGTATCCAATACAGTCAGTGCTGCAGGAAGGGTATCATGCAGATGCACAGCCAGGGCCTTGCCCTGTACGTCAATGCCTGCCTGCAAGAGCGTATCGCGAAATTGTTGCGCAGCATACGCGGCCGGGTCGGGCACCGAAGCAGATATGCTGAAATCAGGCGAAGCATCCAGCGGAACCGTACCCCTGAGAAACAATATCGGACGCGTAAGATCGAAGTACACATAAGCCTGGTCGCCACTGCCTGCCTCACCGGTGAGCAGTTCATTCACTACCTGCAAAGGCTTGCCATCAGGCGTGGCATAGGGCGCATGTTTCATTCCCATCAGCCTGGCAGGATCTCCGACATGTTCGCCTGGTTGCAAAGCAATGTCAAATTGATTTTCATGCCAGTTTAGGGCTGCGCATCCCGCTCCGTAATAATTGCCAATATCTTCCCACACCCATCCGCCGGGAATCATTTGGGTGCTGTAAATGGTATCCACCCCTACCACATTTCCCCGAATGCTTCGAATGCCTGCCCTGCGCAATACCTGCAGCCAGCGTGTTCCAATAGATTCGGTGGTGGTAGCAGGATAGCGCCAGCTTCCCAGCGTGGGATCACCGGAACCTATTAAGTACAGATTACCCTCCAGAACTTGCTGCTGAATGCTTCCGCTATAGGCCAACAAAGTCTTGTAGCGATAGCCGGGGCCCAGTTGTTCCAATGCCGCTGCTGCCGTAAATACCTTATTGCAGGAAGCAGGGGCCAAACCTAAATGTGATTGGACCTGAAACACAACCTTTCCATTTGTGGCATCCATCACTTCCATGCCAATGGCCGCATGGCGCAACTCGGGAAGCTGCCTGAAACGCTGCCAGGCTCGAAGAAAGGATGGCGATTGTGCATGAGCCTCATACAAAACCAGGCATACCATCCAGCCAGTGATACTCCATGCGAAAAACCCGGAAAGAGCCTGTTTGATGCGTTGTATCATGAGCATACCTATATAAAGGTAAAACATAGCCAGCCAATATTTGAGATAGAAGGCTGCTGTATCGGCCAAGGCAGCCAATTTACGAATCAGATCCTTTTTTCTGGAAAAAATCCAACCTAAAAGCCCACTCATGCATGCATCATTTTTTTCCATATTCGGTACTATTCAGGATACTCGGCTCTATCTCTCATCCCGCAAATGCTTCTCATTGCGGCAATAAGCAAGAGTTTGCTTATGCAACAAGAGCCGTGCTTGTTGAACCATTTGATTCATCAATAATCATTCCACCAAGCGTGAAATGCCTTAGCTTTGGTTGAAATTCATCCATGGATATGCCAACTTTCTTTTCCGAAGCTCCACCAAAAGCCATTATTCTCACGATCGGGGATGAGCTGCTTATCGGTGAAACCATCGACACAAATGCAGCCTGGATAGCCCAGCAGCTATATGAAGCCGGCATAGAAGTGTTGCACAAGCTTAGCGTAGGAGATCGCAGGGAAGCCATTTGGCAAGCCTTGCAGGAAGAATTTTTCCGCGCGGATTTGCTGATCATGACGGGTGGATTGGGCCCCACCTCAGATGATGTGACCAAAAAAGTATTGTGTGAATTTTTTCATACCCACCTGATTTTGCATGAGCCCACCCTGCAACATGTGGCCAGCTTGCTGCAGCAAAGGGGACAGGAAATGCTGGAGCGAAACAGGGCTCAGGCACTTGTGCCGGAAGGTTGCACGGTGTTACCGAATGCAAGAGGAACGGCTCCCGGCCTATGGTTTGAACGAAGTGAACATATCTGCATTGCTTTGCCGGGTGTGCCTCATGAGATGAGGGGATTGATAACAGAACAGGTAATACCCAGGTTGCAGGAAAAATGGCCATCTTTACAAGCCATCCAACACCGCTATGTGATCACTTACGGGCAAGGTGAGTCGAAGGTAGCTGAACGGCTCAGGTCTTTTGAAGATAATTTACCCGGAAACATACGCCTGGCTTATCTTCCCGGGAATGGATTGCTAAAGCTACGCCTCACCTGTTTGCATGCCAAGCATATTCAGATGCTCGATGATCTCCACCAGCAGCTTATTTCTCTGCTGGCCGATATTGTGGTGGGCACCGAGAACCTGCCCTATGAACAACTCATTGCCCGGAAATTATTGGAAAGAAAAGCCAAGTTGGCCCTGGCTGAAAGCTGCACGGGTGGTTACCTGGCGCATCTGTTTACCTCTCATCCGGGCAGCTCAGCCTATTTTACGGGGAGCCTGGTTTGTTATGATCCACAAGTGAAAGTGGAGTGGTTAGGTGTGCCGGCCGGATGGATAACAAATCCAGGCGTGGTGAGCGAGCCTGTTGCAAGAGCGATGGCCGAGGCTATCAGGCAAAAGCTGCATGCCGATTATGCCCTAGCCATCACCGGTTGGCTGGGCCCCGACGGAGGAACTCCGGAAGCACCCGTGGGTACGGTATGGATAGCAGCTGCTCATCAGCGCCAGACTATTTCCCGGCGGCATCAACTTCGGGGCGACCGACAGCGCAATCTTCAACTTTCGGCCACGCATGCCCTGCATCTGCTCGATGAACTCATCCGACAAATCTGCTAACCCCCTGATCACCTGTGTTATTTTTACATCTATATGCTTTCCCAATACACAATTCCTTCAACCCCATGGCTATGTTTCCGATTCTTGCCTTTTTCACCTCCCTGCGGATATAAAGTCGAAAAAAATTTCCCCAAAATGTTTGGAAATCTGAAAAAAATAACAATAACTTTATATGTGAATTTTCTACCATCGTTTTAGTTTTGTGTGACCCGGATCGATTGCATGTTGGCCCGATCATTGCTTTTCCCCTCAACGATTCCTGTGAATGCCGGATTGCTGATTAACCATATCCATATTGATCAACCCAATACCTGTTTTAACCATGGAAATCGATCATTTGATCACGCAGTACCTGTTTTTGCATCAACAGGTCTATCTGCCTTCAGTGGGATTATTCACCCTTGATGAAGTTGAAGGTGAACAAGCTATTCCGGAAATTCTTTTTCATCCCCGGGCCGAAGGCGATGCCAATGATTTGATTGATTTCATAGTGGAACGCACGGGCAAAATGCGTGTAGTTGCTGCTGCCGATGTGCAATGTTTCTGTTATGAAATCCGGGAAATGCTTAACATTCATCAGCCCTTCTCTATCCAAGGCGTGGGTACGCTGTGGAAAACACTCGATGGACAACTGCATTTTAAACAAGAAGAAATTGTCTTAGATAAGAAAAAGCATGCTGACCGCGCGCAGATAGCAGATATATCGTTACAGGTTCACATGAACGCCGAGGAGCCTGTGAAATGGGGAAATACCTATGCCATGAATTATCATCGGCTTTGGCTGGTGGGCATTTTTGTATTGCTCATCAGCGGCATCATTATCCTGGCCAACAGCCATGCCCGCCTGCAGATGGATGACCCCGAACCCGCTTCCCGTGTGGTAGAATCTTCATTTTCACCTGCTGCTTTGGACAATGATACCCGTCTTGCTGACGTCCAACAACCTACCGAGCCATCAAGCCAGAAAATCAGTTATCTGGTGGTATTTGAAATTTCCGACAGTACACGGGCACATAAACGCTATGATCAGCTCACTTCCTGGGGAGATCAGATCGTTATCTTTAAGTGGGACGACAGGCGATATGCCCTGGCCTCTCCTTTTACCACCTTAGCTGCAGACACTGCCCATGCTAAGGATTCTATCCAAGTATTGTTTGGCCGGCCCGTGTTTATCCAATACCTGTCCTCGTCTATGAGCAAACCTCAAGACCAGCTTGCAGCAGAAAATCATTGAGAAGTTTCGTCTACACGCTGCATCATTTCTTCAAAAATCATGAGCGTGCGATCTATGCATATCTTGAAGAGATGGTTCTTCACAAGGGGCTGAGAAAATAATTCTATAGCTTCAATACTGTAATACACCGCACACAAATCATCCAATAATTTCTTATCAATTGCTTTTTTTAATGATTCAGCTTCTGCAACCAAAAAGA
>JADGHY010000057.1 GCA_019683625.1 Thermoflavifilum sp.
GAATGTGCAGTGGTCAACCAGGCATGATGTGGGATGTACATTATCTTCCCGAATGAAATAATAGAAGTTATAGAAGGTGCTGTTGTGAATCTCAATGTTATCAATGACTGCGCTGGAGCTGGCATTGGCATAAAACATCGCATATTTCGATTGAATGCCGATGCTGTCTAAAATGCAATTGTTGACATATAATTTCCGGATGGTATCGCCAGCAGTTTTTAATCTTATGAACGAGTTGGTATAGGTACCCTGAGAAGTGCAATTAACCAGGCTCAACACCCCAATGGTGGCTTTATTTCCTACGTTCATAAAATATTGAGCTCCTGAGGTAGCAATGGTGAGGTCGGAGAAACGCAATGAGTCGATGTTTCCGGTTGCATCAAAATTGCTGCTCAGCAGCAACACGGCTGGTGTGCTAAATCCCATCCCACTCATGATGGTAACGGTTCGGTCGAAGGTGTAGGTCGATGGGATGGTATAAGTTTGGCCCCTGGCCAGCAGCACAATGCTTCCGGATGGGATTTGCGGCAACGTGTCGAACAATACCGTTGGCCGGCCCGAAATGCTTCGCAGATCAATGATATTGCCAGTTAATGCAGGCTTGGTGGTAAAACTAAGTATGCCTTTGCTTTTGCTTCCGGCAAAGATTTGTGCCGTATAGGTGGTGCCCGGTGTGAGGCCGGAAATAATTTTTTCTCCCTGAGTATTTTCATCGGTTGATACGGCAGCGCGGATGGTATCACCCGTGGCGCTGGTAAGCACAATGAGGTTTACACCAGGAGTGGGTGTCCAGCTCAATCGCACTGCATTGTCCAGGATATCAGAATTTAATAAAGTACCAAAAATTTGCACCCCAGTTAACATGAACGAGCTGGTGCTATACACCCAGTTAGAGGAATCGGCACCGGCCGTAGCATTGGCCCTGACCCGTACAAAATATTTTACCCGGTCGGCAAGGGTATCATCGGTAACATACACAAAATTGGTGTCGGCAACCAGGCTCACATCTGGAGCTGTCTGAAAAGTAGAATCTCTCCCGATCTGCACCGTGTAGGTCACGTGCATGGTATTGGTATATAACGATGCCGGCCAGGATATCTGAGCTACTGTATCATAAGCAATGATGCTGATGGAAGTGGGTGTGAAAATGCGGTTGGGATAAAAATAATTGACCGGCTTTTTTTCACACGAGCTGATGGCAATTCCCAGGATAAGCGCCTGTGCAGCAAAGTATAATAGAGAAAAATGTTTTTTCATAATGCATGCAGTTTAACATCCAGCAAATAAGTTAATAGCCAGGGTTTTGTACCAGATTGGGATTGGCACTGATGATAGCTTGCGGAAAAGGAAACAGTTCGCTGTGATTGGGCGTAAATCCTTCCGCATATTTGTTTAAACTATTAGAAGTGAGCATGGTGGGGCTCACCCAGTTTACGCTGCCATAGCCCGTCGGCGTAGTAGTGGGTGCAGGCTGATACAGGGAATTTCCCCAAATCAACGTGGTGGAATTGAGTTTATAATACATTTTATTGGGTAAATTGTTATAAGGCGGTTGACCGTTGGCCATAGCCTGCAAGGCGGCCTTGGTGCTGTCGAGCATGGCACCTAACAGATTCCAGCGAATTAAATCATATTTCCGAATGCCTTCCCCGCCAAATTCCCAGGCTCTTTCGCGCACCAGTGCCTGGAAAAAGCCTTGCTTATCTGATGGAGGTGTGCCCACTTGTTGCAAATTGCCGGCAAAAGCCCGTTTGCGCACCTGCAGATAAGCATTGATCGCAGCAGCTGTAGGTCCGTTATTGATTTCATTCTCAGCCTCAGCATACATCAGTAACACATCAGCATAACGCAAAATAGGCCAGTTAATCCCGAAATATTGTGCATTGTTCGATGGACCAAAAGACGGATTGCTTATCCAATCGCGCCTGAACTTTCCATCACATAGTGTGCTGATAGATTGGGCCTGAATGGTATAATCTGCATTTACCCAATAGGGTGCAATAGTCACATCACGCCGGCTGTCGAGCGAATCAAATGAATAAAAATAGGTTGGCAGCGGATACACGCTAGAATTGCCTTTGCCACCCAGCCTGGGTCCATTGTAATAACCTAATTTGCTGTCTGTGGCGCCCGTGCCGCCGCTCATAGCCACCTGAAACATGATTTCTCCATACGGATCCATGCGATGGGCATCTACCTGGTTTTGCCATAAATCCTGAAAACTGGGATCCAGATTATGTTGCCCGGAGTTGATGATGGATAAACATTCGGTGTCGGCAATCTGGTAATATTTCAAATAATCAGAACGGCGTTGCATGCTTCCATCCTGGCGCAAGGCATATCCGCCGGCAAATAAAGCAATACGTGCACGCAGTCCTTTTACGGCTCCTTTGGTGATGCGTTCATCGTTAGGATCGCCAAGAGCACCCACTTCAGAGCGCCAGGGCACCAGCGTTTCGGCTACCTGCAAATCGTTTAGAATATGGTCATAAATGCTGTCTCGGCTGGTTTTGGTTTCAAATAAATTTTTTACATCGGCTGAAGGCACCCAGTGCGCAGGCACATCACCCCAGTTTAAGATCAGCTGAAAATAAAACTGTGCCCGAAGCGTCAAGGCTTCGCCATATAATCTGCGCAGCTCGGCTTGCTGCTGGGGTGTACCGTTGTGGTATAAATCCATCTGAGGAATGTACTTGATACACTGGTTGGCCCGCTCAATGCCGGCATAGAGTTGTTCAAACGGGCGTTCAATCTGCAAGTTACCCGGCGTGAGATTGTATCGGGCAATATCCCGGCGATCGCCATCTCCATCGCCACTTGCGCCCATGTAGGTATCATCATCATAGGGAAAATACATGCTGATGCGAATGCCATAGCCCTGATCTCCTGCCAGCTCCTGATACACGCCCAATACGGCCATGCGTGCATTTTCCACAGTGCCAAATACCGTTTCGGGGCCAAAAGAAGAAATGGGTTGCAAATCCAGATAATGCTTGCATGAATCCAGCGCTAATACAAGCAGGCTGAAACCCAGCAGATATAATGCGCGAAATGTTTTCATAGTTGAATATCTTTTAGCAGGTTAAAAACTAACATTCAAACCAAAAATGTAGGACTTGCTTCGCGGATAAGCCGAAAAATCAACCCCTGGCGTCATGGGTGTAGATCTCCGTGTATTCACTTCCGGATCATAGCCCGAATAAGGCGTGATCACGGCAATGTTGTTTAAGGTGATATAAGCCCGCAATTTTTGAATCAGGATGCGTTTGGTAAGCCTTTCCGGAAGCGTATAACCCAAAGTAATATTGTTGATTCTGAGAAATGATCCGTCTTCCACGGCCCAGGATTGTGGCGCAAAAGCCGCATAAGCACTTTTTACAGGTTGCCAAATCTTGGCATTTTTATTTAAGGCTGCCAGCTGATCGGGATCGGTTACCAGATTGCCTTGATCATCCACGATGCGCCAACGATCATTCATGATGGCCAACAGATTTGCATAAGGCGTGTATCCACTGGCAAACTCCAGCTTGTTGGCATTGAAGATTTTATTTCCATATTGGAAATTCACAAACACACTGAGATCAAAGTTTTTATACACAAACTGCTGGTTCAATCCGCCAAAGAACTTCGGATTGGCATTGCCAATGATGGTTTCATCGTCTACAGTATGAATCTTCCCGTCGCCATTTAAATCTTTGAACTTAATCGTGCCGGGTTGCGGTGCCACGCCAGTGATGCTGCTGTTGTCCACCACACCGGGTTTTAAGGTATAAGTACCGGTGGTTTTATCGTAATTAAAATCATCCAATGTGTAATACCCATCGGTTACAAAACCATACATGCTGCCTACAGGCTCACCCACCTTCACGATATAATCATCCGGGTTGTTGCTGCCGGCCCATCCGGAATTTACCGTAAAGAAAGTCTGATTGCCCAGGCTTAATACTTTATTCTGATT
Source organism: Thermoflavifilum sp. (assembly GCA_019683625.1). GTDB lineage: Bacteria > Bacteroidota > Bacteroidia > Chitinophagales > Chitinophagaceae > Thermoflavifilum. Next base: position 3,959 of record JADGHY010000057.1, read on the forward strand.
AAATGAAATATTAAAGCTGGCATTCCAGCTGAAATCTTTGCTTTGGATAATGTATGTGTTCAGTTGCAATTCAAACCCGTTGTTGCTGGTTGATCCTACATTCTGGATCTGGGTAAGATAGCCTGAAGTTTGCGGGATTCTGACATTCACGAGCAGATCTTTTGTTTTGTTGCGATAATAATCGGCACTCAGCTGCACCCGATTGTTAAACAAAGAAACATCCAAACCCAGATCCCTGGATAAGGTGGATTCCCATTTCAAATAAGGGTTGGCCAGGCTCAGTGGCCCATAGGCGGTAGAGAGCTGATCCTGCAAGCCATAATAATTGCCGTTGGTACCAAATTGGGTGAGGAACAAAAAGGATTGAATGCGATTGTTTCCGGCTTCCCCATAGCTCAGGCGAAGTTTCATATCTGAAATCACCGGTGCCAAATTTTTCATGAAAGGCTCTTGTGACATGCGCCAAGCAAGTGAGGCCGCGGGGAAATAGCCCCATTGCCTTCCCGGTGCAAATACCGATGAACCATCGGCGCGAAGACTGGCCGTTAACAAATACTTATCCTTGTAACTATACATCACCCGTGAAAAGAAGGAAAGAATGCGCTGAATGTCTTCCCCGGAAGTGGGCGCTGGTTGCTGAAAGCCCACGGGCGGGCTGGCAAGGCTTAAATTGCCCAGTGCTTTTTGGGGTGACGTACCGTTGGGAAAATATTTTTGCACAATGCCCAATGATTTATTTCTCGTTTCATAGGTTTCTTGCCCAACGATAAGCTGAATATGGTTGTTTTGATGAAAAGCACCTTTGAGTTTATTGTTGGAAAAGGTAAGCACGTTGGAATTGTCAAACGTGAGCCGGTTATTGTTGCTGATGGTAGCAATAGGCATGGCATTGCCATTTAACCGGGAATTGTACGACAAGCTATCATCATATTGATTGGTATTTTGCAAATCATAGGTATAGCCCATCGTGGTGCGGAACGAGAGAAATTTGGTAATGGTCACATCGGCATAACCGCTCAGGCCTAACACGGTACGATATTGGCGTTTGTATTGGGCTTTAATCAGCAACAGCGGATTCACCAGATAAAGACCATTGGCGTTTGTATTATCGGCCAGGCTGGCATCATAATAATCGAGCGATGTACCTGGTGCCAGGAAAGGCGGATACCGCACGGCCTGCCGCAGGAAGTTGGTGCCACTGCTGCCGGGATTGGAGGTGCCGGCTCCATCGATGGTCTGGTTATCAAACCGCACATTGAAACCTACCTTCAGGTAATCATTGGCTTGATGATTCAGGCGGAAGTTCACCAGCTTGCGGTTAAAATCCGATCCTTCCATGATGGCCTGGGTTTCATTGTCTGTCAAGCTTAGATTCACCTGCGTTTTTTCACTGCCTCCGTTGATATCCACATTATGCGTCTGCATAAGGGCTGGGCGGCCAAACACCTGATCCTGCCAGTCGACAAAAGGCGCTTGTTTGTATAGGGCAATATCATTCCAGGTACCAAAGGTTTTGTAAAAATTGTTTAGGTTTTGCTGGCTTCCCTGGGCCCATTCATATTGATACAGCACGTAATTGTAAGGATCCATCACCTTCAGTTCTTTTTCCAGCTTTTGCACGCCGATGAATCCATTATAATTCACCGTGGTGCGGCCTGCCTTGCCGCTTTTGGTGGTAATGATCACCACGCCGTTTGCTCCGCGGGCACCATAGATTGCCGTGGCTGAAGCATCTTTTAATACGTCGATGGATTCAATATCCTGCGGGGAAAGGGTAGATAGGGCGTTGTCCATAATCACGCCATCTACTACATACAAAGGTGAATTATCTTGGGTGATGGAACCTCCACCCCGCACCCGAATCAACACCTGGGCATCGGGTGAGCCTTCCGAACCTGTTACCTGCACCCCGGCCAGCCGCCCAGCTAAAGCTTCTTCAGCCGAATTGATGGGAATATCTTTCAATTGCTCGGCCGTAACCGAAGATACCGAAGCCGTGAGGTCGCGCCGGTTTACCGAACCATAGCCCACCACCACTACCTGATTCAGCAGTTGCTGGGAAGGACTTAGTTGCACTTGCAGGCGGCTGCCGGCCGAGGCGGTAAGTGTCTGCGTTTGATATCCTACATAGCTGAAGATCAGGTGATATTGAGCGGCTTGTGGCGCCTGTAAGCTAAAATTTCCCTGGGCATCGGTAACCGTACCCACATTGCCGTTTTGCAGGCGCACCGTAACTCCGGCAAGCGGCTGACCCGTGCTCTTATCGGTTACACGACCCTGCAGTTGCACCGTTTGCGCCCAAACACCGAGTGTACCTAACGTACATGCAAGAAGGAATATCCATTTTTTCATACAGCAATACCTGTTTTAGGTTTAAAAAGTAGTGGGTAATCCCCATGAAAAAGAACAAGGATAGGCATCAGCTAATTTAACTGCCTTTGGAAGTGCTGATTTCTCTGGACAAGTCTACATACTCTGTGCTTTCCCAGCAACGATTTCGGCGAATTTTTTTACGCAATCGTTCCCGGTAACGTTGCCGGAAAAATATCAGATGAGCATGCGGGTTATTTTGGTGAAGCGGGAAACCGAAAATCGGGAAATATGATTCAGAGCAATTGAATGGCATCGGCTCTTACCCAGCCCGAAGTATGATTGGGAAGCTGGACTTTGCACCACTGGCCTGCTGTATCAATTACCTTACAAGACACTCCTCCGTAAAGCTGCATCATCACTGTGCTTTGGCTATCCGGTGCCGTGTATAGGGCAACCTGCGGCAACACACAAACAGCGGCCCTGCGCGGATGGGTCGACTGATAAGCGCTCGTGGCCAAGGCTATAAACCATATAAGCGTGCAGATACTTCCTATCAAAAAATATTTTACTGCCGGGCTACGCTTACGCCATTTTACCACCAGCAAAAAAGCAAGGATCCAAATGTTTATGCCTACAAGCAAGGCCCAGGTATTCAGAGAAAACAAATGGGCTAGTCGATACCAAAAGGATACGAAAAACAAAGGCGGCAGGGTTTCGGGCATTTCTTTAATCTGTTGCTCGGCCACATGCAGATTATGTTCAATATCTTTTGTGGGCAAGCCTTTTTCCTGAGCCAGTAACAAAGCCTTTTTGAAATAATATACAGCCTGGCCTATTTGCCGGGATTCAAAAGCAGCACATCCGGCATTGTAATACACATCCGGAGAAAGAATTCCTGCGGCTATGCAAGCCTGGTAAAGGTGTAAGGCGCTGTCGTATTTTTTTTGCTGAAAATATACATTGGCTTGCGTGAAACGTGCCAGCTCAGCATCTGCCGCCGCATAGGCAACCATGTTTGCCCCCATAAGCCATGCAACCATTATCCAGCTCATGCGCACCCAAAGTCCCGTAATCTTCTGTTTCACCATCCTATTTGTTTAATTGGCTTTCCAAAGAAGAAATCCATTGCATAGCTTGTTGATACACCTTTTCCATGTCGCCGCTGGAAGCCGCAGGAGCATACAATGCCTGTTCACAATGATCCAGCAGTTGAAATAGTGATTCTACTTGTTCGGGTTGGACAGACATGTGCAACAAGGCTTCCCTGACTTTTTCCCGACTCAACGCCGCAAACGGGATATTGCATTTATGGCTCAGATACCCCCAGAGGGCCTGGGAGGTTTCTTGATAAAAAGCTTTTTCCTGATGCTGGCGCAGGAGTTCACCAGCTTGTGCCAGGCGTTTGCGGGCAATCCGGTTCGCCTGTTTATTTTTCCATAATACCTCATCGGCCCGAAGCAGAGCCAGTTTTCGCTGTTGGCGCCGCCAGAACCAAATCCCGGCTAAAGGCAAAGCTAACAACATCCAATACCACCATTGCCGCCACAGGGTGAAATCGCTGCGCAACCACAACAAGGGACTGAAATGAATAGGCGCCAACTGATCGGGCAATATATGCTGCTGGCCAAAATCTACCGGCGCGGTTGCAGCCCGGTTGCCCATGGTCACGTGCAAGGCAATGGGCTCCGTCTCTACCTGCTTATACGTTTTGGTCTGCGGATCAAAATAGGCAAAACGAATGGCCGGAATGGTGTAGTCGCCAGCAGCATGGGGCATAAACACATATTCAAATGTACGGGAGCCAGAAAAGGGTATGCTATTCTTTCGGAAATGATCTTCAATCTTGGGATCATAGGTATCGAAACTGCCAGGAAAATCTATGGCAGGTGCACTGATCATCTGCAGATTTCCTTCCCCGCTCACCGTCACCTTCAAGGTACCGGCATCGTCGGTACTGAGGCTGGGCTTATCAACTGTGGCCGTGATAGTAAAGTTCCCTACCGCACCGGTAAAATTTTCCGGCTTGCCTTCCTCAGGCAAAGGCTTCACGTGAATGGTCACGGGATTGCTGCTCAGATGGTAGTCAAAATCCCGATAACTGAGGCCCGACCCTCCCCCAAAAGGGTCATCGAAAAAGGGATCATCAAAGGGGTTAAAGTGAAAAGGATCTTTCAAAAATTCTTCCAATGGATCACCATGCCGCACATGGCGGGGCGACCGGTTGAGGATATAGAGCCGCACTTTATTGTCAATCTCCACGGGATCTAACTGCAAATTACCCGTTTGCAAGGGAAATAAAATGGTCTTGCGGATCGTGAATACCTTAAAACGTTTGCCATCCACAATTTCCGTGGTGGCTTGTGGCGGATTGGGCAAATCAATATCATGGGTAGAGAAACCACTGAAGGCTGGTACCTTCATCACATCTGAAGTCGTTTGCAAGCGGGTATACAACTTATAGGTGGCCACGATCTGCTCACCTTGATAGACATCGGTTTTATCCACATTAACCTTCACGAATACATTTTTCCGAATCACTGCCATAGGATCCTCTCCGCTGCGTATCAGACCCGGAAACTGCCCCAGGTCCGACTCATCCTCATCCGGTGGCATAAAGCCTGGAGCCGATGGCATCGGAAGGGCAGAAGAAGCAGATGATGATCCACTTCCGGCGTTATTGGAGGCCATGCCTGCAGCCACCTGAATGGTAACCGGGTTCGAACGCAAGGTGGCTCCGTCAACGGTTGCCGTGGCTCCCTCAATGGTGAATTTGCCAGCCCGCATTGGCTGCAAAACATAGGTAACCGTGTAGCTGGAGCTCACCTGGCCATTTACAATGCTGGTCTGCTGCGATTGAAAATTTTGCAGCACCTGAAAACCTTTAAACGAAGGGGGCGTAAATGCCGTGATGTGCTGGGCATTTTCTAAGATAAACTGAACCTGAAAAGGCTGATGCAGGTCAACCGTATGGGATTGGACACGCGTAGTGAAGTGCACAGGCGAAGATTGTGCCATGGCTTGCATGCCCGTCCAGAAGCATAACCAACCGCTTAATAGCACATGCCAGCTGTAATGGATACTGCGTTTCATGTCTTATCAGCAGACAAATATATCCAAAGCCGCTGCCACAGGCTGTTAGGGCTACGTTAAAAATGGCAAAAAAATATCATGTGTCGGCCGGAATATCGCCCTCCATAGGACGTATGGTTAATTCTTCTACTACGGTTTGAGGAGACAGGTTGCAAAGCTGCCACACCAGCATAGCTATGTCTTGAGGTGGAATAAACCGCTCCGCCGGGGCCGGATAGCCTGCCCATGAATCTGTGAGGGTGGGGCCGGGCATAAGTGCCGTGACCTTGATGCGGTAAGGTTTTAACTCCTCCCGCAGATTGCGCGAAAAGCCTAACAGGGCAAATTTGCTGATGCTATACGAACCTCCGTTGGCATAGGCCTGAAGACTGGCAGTGGAGCAAATATTGAAAATATGCCCTTGCCGACGGGATATCATCAGCGGCAAAAGCGCACGTGTCAGGTAATAGGCACTGTACAGATTGCTGGCCATTTGCCGTTCTAATTGTCCCTCTTCCTCTTGATGCACCGCACCGGGTTCAAAGATACCCGCATTGTTTACCAACACATCGATGACAGGAAAATGTTGTTGTACTTCGTTGGCAAATGCATGCACCTGTTCTTCGTCGGTCACATCCACACGGGTGACAATAGCCATACCACCGGGATGCCGTGTTTGCATTTCCTGTTTGACGGCTTGGAGTGCAGCCTCATTGCGACCGCATAAAGCCACATGCCAGTGTTGCTGAGCAAAATGCAGGGCTATGGCTTTACCAATGCCTCTGGTGCCTCCGCTGATGACAATATATCCCATGCGCATCAAAGATAGGAAAAGCAAATCAGGCAGGGAATTCGAGCGGAAGACGGGATTCGAACCCGCGGCCCTCAGCTTGGGATCCCGGCTCAGCCGGGACTACCAACTGAGCTACCTAAAAAATCAAACACCAAAAAACTTCGAGCGGAAGACGGGATTCGAACCCGCGGCCCTCAGCTTGGGA